>VMGY01000021.1 GCA_007378955.1 Parcubacteria group bacterium Athens0714_12
TTGCCTAACACTATAATCCCTTCCAGCGCTTCGGTTGAGAAAAGAGGCAAATACAAGTTATCCTTGTAGTAGGTTACATCTTTAAAGCCGAGCTTGTTTTTTTCGTCCCCCAACAAAACATTTACATCCTTGATTTTGATAGTATCCTGCAACTGCTTCGCAATAACCCTAAAGGCTTCTTCTCTTTCAGAAATAGGAGCCAAATCTTTGGCAATACTATTGAGCAGCTTATCGGAATCATACCAGCCGGTGATCCATTTTTCTTCAATTGGGGTTTGGATAAAACTCCTTATTGGCTCAAAGATCGCTACTGCCGTAAGGGCAAAAATTGAAAAGACGGCAAACTGCAAAATTGGACTATTTGTGAAGAAAGCGGTATTTAAATAAATTGCTCCTCCCGCCAAAAGCAGGACGCTAAAGATAGACGCGACATAAGCCGCTGTTCGGCCAATGACTACCCGGATATCCATAAGTTCGGTTTTGGTAATGGCGTAGGAAACTAATACTGTGTAGAAAAAAACAAATGGCGATCCAAATGGATAAATATTCCAATTGTAAACAGGAAAAATAGTGGTTCCCCCGCCAATAAAACCAACAACAGATCCAATAAGAATAAATGTTAATTGATTTTTCTTAGTTCTATTTAAATTATTGAAGTAAAAGAATGCAAAAAGATGCGCAATTGTAGCAACAGAAAAGTATTCAATTATAAAAGCACTAAATAAAATACCAGCATCTGTGTAGTAACAATTAAAGAATTTTGGTGATACTCCCATAGAAATCAGATTATGAAAATTCGCATAAAGAAAAAAGAGGCTTAAACCAAAAGCCAAAAAAATAAGGTATTTATATCTTTTTGAAATGTCCAAGAAAGAAAGAATAAAAAACAAAAAGCAGGAAGGAATAAAAAAGGCGCCAAAATAATGCACTTTAAGCCAAAAAAGACTTAGTTGAAGGTTTTTGCAAAAAACCACAAAAAATAAGCCGAGTGCCCACAAACCAACCGAAAAACAAGTCAATGCCCAAGAAATATTAAGAATATTCTTTCTGTTTTTAATAAAGACAAAAAAACCTAAAAGAAAACTTGCTATTGCATTTAGGAAACAAGATAAAACAAAAAGAAAAGCCATTTATTCCCCACTTTTAATCTAGTATATTAGGCTTATTTCGCCCATATTTTTCATGTGCATCAAAAAATTTTCCACTTGTTAATGCTGCACATATAGATAGTTCGCCAGCTAGAACAGTGGCTGCAATTATCTCTGCGAACTTTTTTACTTTGCCGCTTCCATAACACCCCAAGATATCTAAACACTCTCTTTGAGTTCCAATTGCCGTGCCACCGCCAACAGTCCCAACCAAAAGATTTGGAATGTTTACGCTTATATATAAATCGCCTGTAGGTGTAATAGAAACCGCACTTACGCTGTTAGCGGAATGTACAATATGGGCAACATCTTGACCACAAGCAATAAAAATGGAAGTTATTCCGTTTACAATTTGTCCATTAAAACCTATCATTCCCGCTTTTAGCGATGAAGCACTCGAATTAATGTAAAATTCGAATATCTGCTGCGGAGTTACTCTCAATAACCTTAGGCATTCTTTAGTTATCGTTGCACTTGCAAAAAGATCTTTACCATATCCTTTATAAATATTAAAAAACGACATTTTCTTATCAGCGGAAAAATTGGATCGAATATAATACTTTTTAATATCTAATTCTTGAGAAATAAATTCACAGGCTTTTTTGGTTGCCAAATTTATCATATTCATACCCATAGCATCTTTAGTATCATAAATAAATCTCAATAATACTCCTTGCCCACTTATAATAGTTTCAATTTCTTTTAAACTGCCATGATTTGTAGTTAGTTCAGCTTGGTTTTTTATGGCAACGGAATTTTTATTAATATATTTAATAAACATGTTGGCTTGATTTAGCCCAGTCATAGGAAACAATGAGGTGACATGAAGAGCATCTCGCAACAACTTTACGTCAACACCCCCGCATCTAGTAATTATCTTCATGCCAAGCGAAAACGAAGTAATTAAAACCCCTTCAGTTGTGGCCATAGGAACATAAAAAACACCATTAGCATACTCTCCATTAATTTTTAATGGCCCGGCAATTCCAATGGGAACTTGTGCAGTTCCAATAATGTTTTCAATATTTCCTTTGAATCTGAGAGGATCAGAGGAAAATCGAGGAATATGTTTCAATGAAGTATTAGTAGCCTGTTCAAGCCATTGAACTCTTTCTGAAATAGCAACTTCTGAATAATCTTCGTCGCCTTTTCTTTTTGGGATTTGGTCAGAAACATTTGGTTTTACAACAGGTTTTACGACATTGGTTTTATCTTCATCTTCTATCAATAAAGCATTATCGTTTTGCACAATTACTTGTATTCTAGCAAATATCAATAGAAAAACAAGCTAAAGGCGGCAAAACCAACAAAAAAAACCGTACCAAAGGGTCCCAGAAAATTAAATATCCTTATACCGGCCATAGGCAAGAATATGTTTGTGATTGAGCCAATTAAAAGCGCCACGAATACTCCAAAAAATAAATATCGTATTTGATTTTTTCTAATATTATTCTGGAGTTGATATGCTTTAATCTGGGCATAAAGCCCGCTTGCCATTAAAGATAAGAGCAAAAATGGAACCAGATAATAATATTGGCCAACTAAATAGTCATAATTGTTCCCTGCAATTTCAACTGCTCTGATATAATAGTTCGTGGAAATTGACGCAGAACAAATAATACCAAGAATAAGATAGAGTAGCATCAAATAAGATATTTTTATCTTCTTTTCAAGAAACACAAATGAAAAAAGCATGAAATGTAAGGGAAAGAAAAGAGCACCAATAGAAGTAAGTCTTGCACCAAGTAAAGTAACTTGATAATTAATTGTCAATGAGCTAAGAAAAAAACAAAATATCCAGAAAGAGAGGAATAAGGTAAACAATGAAAAATTATTAACCAAACCAGCATCCTGTTTTTTTGACCTCAACAAAACAAAAACCCCCAGTAGAACATTAAAGACAAATGTCAAAAATAATGTTGCAGAATTAATAGTAATTGTCATAAAACTGGCTTCCTGTCCATAGCTGCGATAAATCTGTATTTATCATATTCAATCATCTTAACATTAAAATCAAAAATCGACATAAAATAATTGATGGCCTTATTAATTGCAGAAGATTCGCGAGACAACTGAAGGAACAGGGTTTGATCTTCGTCAAGATAAAAATTACCTGTAATCATTGCTGCATAAACCGGATCAAAAAATAAATTATGCATTATTCTCGCCTTTGTTTGATAATTATGGCCGCGCCCAAAAAGATAGACAACATTATTGACAGCATATTTTTTTATTTCTTTCGGCAAGTCGTCATTCGCGGGTATGTTGACCTTATCTTCCGTATTATACCTTATTAATTCGGGATTGCTCTTTTCTAGGTTTGTAATAATCAGCTCCCCGTCAACATCTTCAACAAAAAAACGGCTTGGATCATATTGGTAGACCAAAGGAATAATCTCATCTAACTTGTTTTTAAAAAAATGCTTTCTCAGATTGACCGTAAAATCAAGGAGAATACCCAGGCCATTCTCAGCAGTTCCGTACGTGCTTTTTACATTATTTAGAAAATCTCTCCACATATCACCATGAAGTTTTTTCAATATGTAGATTTCAAGGGTGTAGGGAAACCACGCGCCGCCTAAAACGAAGTAAATATTTGACTTATTAATATTTAAGCGGTCAAATTGCGGCAAATCGATAAGATGCTTCAAGAAATGCGGTTGCGCAATAATTACAACCTGTTCAAATTTACGGGAGAAAATACCGAGAGTATAAATAATTATATCATCACGAACGCCTGCGTTTATAACGGTATAAGGCCCTTCCGGCAAAATAACGCCAAGCGGGTAAGCGTTAATAATCATGGTCTTTTTTTTGCGGACATTGAACCACAGATCAAAAAGAGCAATTAATTTGTCGTTAAAGTTCTTTTTGTCGTAGTTATTTAAGGAATAACGAAAAGAAAAATCCGAATCGTTCGTTGTCCCCGCACTTGGAAAGATTACGCCATCGTCAAATGACAAAACACGGTCGAGATTATTTACGGCAAATATCTCACCCTTACACAGCAACGGCACAATCTTTTTAAAATCTTCATACCCGCAAATTTCATCTGGATTAAAATTTTTATATTTTTCTCTGTAGAAGCTATTTTCTTCTTTTAAATCCTTAATTTTATTGACTAAATATTTGAATATATTCTTGTCCATAATTTCTCAACCGTTTCAGAAAAAACCTTCATATCAGCAATTAGTAAATAGGAAACATTGTTAATGATAGGGTGAATAATTTTATCGCTGACTATCTTAAATCCAAGTTTTTTGTAATAATTTAGCATATTGATGGCTGAATTTATCCCATAATAATCTGTGGGCAGTCTTTTTTTTACAAAATCATTGCCCGCCTTTATCAGGAATGTACTCAATAGTTTGTTTCTGTAATTTTCCAAAAACATGAATTTATTAATTTCTTGGATTTTGCATTCTTTACCGATGTGCTTATGGTAGTCAAATTCTAAATCGTTATATCGGCGATCGGAAAATCTTAATGTCCCAATTATCTCATTATCGTTTTTTATGCAAAATATTATGCTATTATTTTGGGGTTCGGTGTAAATTTTTTTTTCGATATCAACCCTTTCATTCAAGGGATAGCCTTTTTCTTCTATATAAACCTTAAACCACAAATTATAAACTTTATTGATCAGAGGGTTGTCATCTCTAATAATAAATACTACATATGACATATTCTTATATGAGATTCTATCAATTTCTTTTACCGAGTCTTTTGTGTCTAACCCCATGATATTAAACAAGGATTTTTGGGAGGGGATTGGAGTAGGAATGTCAATTATCTCAGTAGCTTCAGTTGACCCTTGAGCATTAAAATAGTCCAAACTATCTGGCATAAGCGATGAGGCAGAGATTCTCATTTGCCCCCCTATTTTTCGTATTCTACCCTTTTATCACGCTAAAATCAAAGCTACTTTAGAATTTTTGCGATTAAATTAGGCCAAAATAAAATAGGAAAGCACCGTTCTGACGAGAGCGCAGAGGATAAGGACATCTTAATTTTTGCCTACCTAATCTCCCCCGAAAATATTTTTAAGATAAATTTCACTAAAACCTCCAGCCGACCTTGATATTGTATCCTTGTAGCCAATCAGCATTAATAGGCAGGAGGTATTTGAATTCCATAAGACCTCCACTAAAAAGTCCCGATCTAAAGCCCAAAAAAACATTTGAATTTGAATAATATCCCTGAGCCGAATTTTCCGTTCCGGCAGGACTTTGAGGATAATCAGAATAGATCAAATTTAAAGTTCGAATAATAGCTTCTAAACCAAACAAGTATTCAAAGGGAGCGGCTGAATAAGCTAGTGCTCTGACCGCATTATAAGTATTCATTTGTAGCCAAACCTTTTTCTTGCCCGTTCACTTGTGAATCTCCATTTTATTTTAATTTCTTTCCGGT
>VMGY01000004.1 GCA_007378955.1 Parcubacteria group bacterium Athens0714_12
AAAAAAGAGGAAGTAGAGGAAGCTTTTGTCGTCAGAGTGCCGGACGCTTATCCGATTTATCATCTTGATTACAAAAAAGATTTGAGTTTTGTTTTATCAGAAATTGAAAGTTTGGGGAAAATTTACTGCATTGGCCGGACGGGGAGGTTTAAATATAACAATATGGACGATTCCGTGGAGCAAGGCATTAAAATCGCAGAAAAAATATTAAGAGATGGTTACAAAACTCTTTCGTTGTGAAATTTAGATAGTTTCAGTCAAGGCGAGGAAAACAAGTAAAATGATTTGAGTCGTAGTAGAATTACGGCGAAAATCATTTTGCGCCGTTTGACGAAGCATTGACTGAAAATAGCAAATTGCAGCAGAAACGAGTTTTGTAACCATTTTCAAAATCGCGGTTGGCAAAGAGAAGAGAAAGATTTGGATTTCAAACACAAGGCCGCCGTTGAATTGATTGAAAAAGGGCCGATTTTAGATATTGGATGCGGCGGCGGGCTTTTTTTGCAGTATTTAAAAAACAGGGGAATTGAGGGTTGTGGTTTGGATATTTCTGACAAAGCGATTGAATTAGCTAAAAATAGAGGAATAGACTGCCAAATTTTTGATGTCAGCGAAAAATTGCCTTTTGAAGATAATGCTTTTGAGGGCGTAACTTTAATTGATGTTTTGGAGCATTTATTTATGCCCGAAGAAATTCTTAAAGAAGCTCATCGGGTAGCGAAAAAATATTTAATTTTTAGCGCGCCGAATTTTGTTTCTTTGGCGGCCCGTTTGCAGGTATTGTTTGGCCGAGTGCCGGAAAATAACACCATGAGAAAAGCTCATATTCTTTGGGCAACCAGAAAAGTGCTTCATCAGCTTTTGGCAGATGCCGGCTTTGAAGTGGAAAAAGAAATAGATGATTTTTTTTACGCCGATAAGCTGATTTTAGGCAGGATTTTTAAATTTTTAGCCAAATTAAGGCCGGAAATTTTCGCTCTCTCCTTTATTATTAAAGCAAAAAAAGTATGAGTAAAAAAGAAAAAATTGTTCTCGCTGTAGTTTTAATTTTAGCTTTTTACTTGAGAATTTGGGGCATAAATTACGGTTTGCCCAATTTTTTTATTGGCGATGAACAATCCATTGTCGGCGGCGCTTTGAAAATGGGTGAATTAAAAATTTTAATTCCCGCTCTTTATCCGGAAGAATTCAGGTCCCTTTATTACCCGCCTTTTATTTCTTATCTTTATCTGATTTTTTTAACGCCTTTTATTTTAATAAAATATTTATTCGGAGGTTTTCTTGATTTTGCGGAATTTAGGCAAGAGCTGTCTTTAAATTACGGTTTTGTCTGGTTTTGGGCGAGATTTTTTACCGCTTTAATAGGAAGCGCTACGATATATTTAGTTTATTTAATCGGCAAGAAATTTTTTAACAAGAAAACGGCTTTTTTCGCCAGCTTATTTTTTTCCTTGAGTTTTTTTCATTTGCAATTATCTCACTTTGCCCGCCACTGGGCGCCGATTGTTTTTTTCTTTTGTTTGGCGGTTTTAATTTCTTGTTTTATTTATAAAAGTTTTTGTAAAAAATATTATTTTTTGGCCGGGTTGGTTTCGGGCTTGGCTTTTGGAATTAGTTATATAGGCGCTTTGTCGCTTTTATTTATTTTGACGATTCATTTTTTAAAACCCAATGTTTCTCTTAAAGAAAAAATAATTAATAAAAATTTATGGCTGATGGTTTTGATTTTTTTTGTTTTCGCGTCCTTGGCTGTCGCTCTGCATCCGCAAGAATTTTTGAGAATAACGGTAGGCGAGGATACGGGGATGACAGCGAGTAAAAGTTTCGCGGAATACTTAAATAGTTTTTATTATTATTTTAAAGCTTTGCTTTTTTTGGAACCAATTTTGCTTTTATTTTCTTTAGCCGGATTTATTGTTTTATATTTTAAAGACAAGAAAATATTTTTTATTTTTTCCTTTTTTATTTTTTCCTATATCAGCATTTTATATTTATTTTTTCATCACGAGCCAAGGTATATTATTTTTGTTTTGCCGCTTTTATGCCTGACAGCCGGCTTTGCTTTGTTTTTTGTTTTTAATAAAGCCAAATTTTCAGCTTTACTATTTTTAATCCCCGCGATCTTTCTTTATCCTTTTTTAATAGGATTAAAATATGATTTTTTGCTTAATCAAAAAGACACTCGCGTCATAGCCAAAGAATGGATTGAAGAAAATTTAGATTCCGAAGCCAAAATTATCTCCGCTTTGCGGGACATTAAATTAACTCCCGTTAAAGAAGCGATAGAGGAGCAAGTGTCTATTGACCAAGAGAGCTTGAGAAGCTTAGAGAAAATTTTATTGGAAACAAAAGACGATAAATATCCCCAGCCGTCTTTTTATGTTTTTCATTCTCATTTCGTCAGCAGAACCAAATTGTCTGATTTAAAGCGATACGCCGAAGAAAATAATTATCAGTATTTCGTTGTCAGTTATTGGGACAGCGCTCAAATAGAGGCAAGAGAAAAAGAAATAATAAACTCGGCTGAATTAGAAAAAACTTTTTCCGGCAACGGCGAAGGAATTACCTATGACCTTAACGCCAATTTAGATCTGCCGATTAATTATTTATTTTCCTTGGATAGATTAGGCCCGATAGTAGAAATTTATAAATTACCCTTGCGATAAGAAAGTCTTAATTTTTCAACGGCCGTCGAAAAATCAAGACCTTTAAAATTAAAAATTTATGAAAATTATTTACCTTGCGGACATTAGAATTCCTACCGAAAAAGCGCATGGAATCCAGATTATGAAAATGTGCGAAGCATTGCGCGATGCTAATATACCCCGCACCTTTTCCAAAAACGAATATTTATCGGAAAAAATTTCTGGCTCGGGATCGCTTTCGGCTTCATTCCGTCAAAAAGCTTATTTTTTTATAGAAAAGATGCGGGGCAAGCGAATACATACGAATGATACGAATAAAATAGAAATCGAATTAATTGTTCCGAAACGGTTCAATTTTATCAAAGAAGATCCTTTTGAATATTATAGCGTTAAAAAAATTTTTAAAATTAAAAAAATATTCTGCTTTGATTTAACTTTTTTTGGGCCAGTTTTAAAAAGCTTTGCTTTTCGCTGGAGTTCTTTTTGGTTTGGTTTTTTTTCTTCTTGGCACGCGATTTTTCATCAAGCGGATATTATTTACAGCCGCGATTTTCCGCCGATGTTTTTTTTAAGTTTTTTTAAGAATAATTTGGTTTATGAAATGCATACTTTTTCGCGCAATCCTTTTTTCTATAAAATAATATTTACTAAAACAAAAAAAATTATTGTGATTACACATAAGATCAAAGAATTTTTAATTAAAGAAGGGGTTGAAAAAAATAAAATTTTAGTCGCGCCAGATGGAGTTGATTTGAAAGAATTTGAAATACAAGCAACTAGGGAAGAATGCCGCAAAAAATTAAATTTGCCATTAGATAAAAAAATTATTCTTTATACCGGCCATCTTTTTGAATGGAAAGGAGCGGCCGTGCTGCTTGAAGCAGCGCGGAAATTCGAAATCCTAAATCCT
Source organism: Parcubacteria group bacterium Athens0714_12 (assembly GCA_007378955.1). Lineage (GTDB taxonomy): Bacteria > Patescibacteriota > Patescibacteriia > UBA2591 > VMGY01 > VMGY01. Next base: position 3,556 of record VMGY01000004.1, read on the forward strand.
AAATCCGAAACCTTATTTGTGTTCGTTGGCGGAACAGAAAAAGATATTAATAATTTTAAATTGCAAATTGCAAATTTAAAATTAAATAACATTCTGATGATTGGTCATCGACCACATATTGAAATCCCTTATTGGCTGAAAGCGGCTGATGTTTTGATTTTGCCGAATTCAGCTAAGGAAAAGATTTCGCAGTTTTATACCTCGCCGATGAAGATGTTTGAATATATGGCCAGCCAAAAACCGATTATAGCTTCAGAGTTGCCATCAATCAAAGAGGTTTTAAACGAAAATAACGCTATTTTGGTGGAATCTGATAATTTTAAAGCTTTAGCCCGAGGCATTGAAAAAGCCTTGAAAGATAATGAATTAAGTGATAAAATTAGTCAAAGAGCTTATTCAGATGTTCAGGATTATACTTGGCAAAAAAGAGCGGAAAATATTTTAAATTTTTTTAAATAAGCTTGGATTCTAACTTCTAACGCAACAGCGTTGCCATTCGGAAAGCAGGCAAGATTTTCGCTTACGCTCAGCCACCCAGCGAGCGGCTTCGCTGGCCTCCTTGCTCGCTCTGCCGCCCGGAGCGGCAACCATGCCCGCTCGCTTCGTCGAGCCCGCTCAAATTCTTGCCCGCTTTCCAAATATTGTTGCGTTAGATTCTAGAATCAAACTAAATTATAAAAATATGAAAGTATTAATCACGGGTATCACTGGTTTTGTAGGCAGTCATTTGGCTGATTATATTTTAAACGAGCATCCGGAAGCGGAGATACATGGCATAAAGAGATGGCGAAGCATTTCAGATAATGTCAAACACTTGGGAAATAAAGTGATTTTTCATGATTGCGATATTAAAGACGCCCACAATGTTTATGAAATTATTGAAAGAGTAAAGCCGGAAAAAATTTTTCATTTGGCGGCGCAAAGAATACGGCCTTCAGACGTGCAAATTTTAATCGGCGATAATACAAAGTTTGTTGAAGCAACAGGTTGGCGGCCGGAAATATCTTTTTTGGGTCAAACCTTAAATGATTTATTGAATTATTGGCGGGAGAAAGTATAAAATCATATGAATATTTATTTATCAATTATTATTCCAGTTTATAATGAAGAAGAAAGTCTTAATCGTTTAGCTAAAAAGTTAAAATCCATTTTGGAAAATTTGAATAAATCATGGGAGATTATTTTTATTGACGATGGTTCAAACGATAAGGGGTTTGAGATTGTCAGTAATTTAGCCAAAGAAGACCATAGGATAAAGGTGATTAAATTCAGAAAAAATTTTGGCCAAACCGCGGCTTTGTCAGCTGGTTTTAATTGCGCGCAGGGAGAGATAATTATTCCCATGGACGCTGATTTGGAAAACGACCCGAATGATATTCCGCGCTTATTAGAAAAAATTAATCAAGGATATGATCTTGTTTCCGGCTGGCGAAAGAAAAGATGGAAAGATAATCCATTGACTAAAAGAATGACTTCCCTGTCGGCTAATTGGCTGATTTCTAAAGTTACCGGCGTAAAACTCCATGATTACGGCTGCACGATGAAAGCTTACCGAAAAGAGATAATTAAAAGCGTTAAACTTTATGGCGAAATGCATCGTTTTATTCCCGCCTTGGCTTCGTGGCAAGGGGCGAAAATAGGGGAAATAGAAGTAAAATATCAGCCGCGCGAATTCGGCAAGTCAAAATATGGCCTTGAAAGAATCGGTAAAGTTATACTTGATTTGATTACGGTAAAATTTTTAAGCGGCTACGCCACCAAGCCGATTTATTTTTTCGGCAAGCTGGGCTTTATTTCTTTTTTTATTGGAATTTTTGCTTTTTTTTTGGCGACTTATTACAAATTAACGGGGCAGAAAGATTATATCCAAACTCCTTTGCCGATTTTCACCGCTTTATTTTTGATAGCAGGCATTCTTTTAATTTTAATCGGCCTTTTAGCGGAAATGATTATGCGGAATTATCACGAAAGTCAGAATAAACAAATTTATTCCATCAAAGAAAAAATAAATTTTTAATAATTGAAAAGAGAAAATTTTTCAGACTTGCCGCACGAAAAGACGCGGTCAATCGCCCCTGCGTGGCGACTGCCGCTCGGCGCTCACCCCCGCTCTCTCGCTTTCAGCGAGAACCATGCCCGCTCGGGTTGCGCGACGCTTTTCTTAGTAACAAGTCAGAAAAATTTTAATAAGATTGTTTTGAATTTTTAATTTATAAATAATTATGTGCGGAATTACGGGTTTTGTTGGCTATGGAAATGAAGAGATATTAAAAAAAATGACAGCAACCTTAGAGCATCGCGGACCAGACGATGCTGGTTTTTATTTTAATGGGGAAATGGGCTTGGGGCACAGAAGATTAAGTATTATTGATTTGGCGACCGGCCATCAACCGGTTTTTAATGAAGATAAGACCGTCGCAGTTATTTTTAACGGCGAAATTTATAATTTTTTAGATTTGAAAAAAGAATTAGAAAAAAGGCATCAATTTAAAACTAAATCAGACACAGAAGTGATTATCCATTTATACGAAGAAAAAGGAGAAAGTTTTTTAGCAGATTTAAATGGAATGTTTGCTTTGGCGCTTTGGGACGAGAAAAAAAAGAAATTAATTTTAGGCCGTGACAGAATGGGCCAAAAACCTTTGTATTATAGTTTGTTAAATCAGACTTTAATTTTCGGTTCGGAATTAAAAGCGATTTTATCCCATCCTTTGGCAAAGAGAGAAATAGATTTCTCTTCTTTAGCTAAATATCTAACCTTTGAATATATCCCCAGTCCAAAAAGTATTTTTAAAAATATTAATAAATTAAAAGCAGGCGAGTACTTGGTTTATCAAAGCAGCAAGTTAGAAATTAAAAGTTATTGGGATATTAATTTCAAATTCCAAATTCCAAATTCCAAATTCCAAAATTGTCTTCAAGAACTGGATAAAAAATTGGAAGAAGCGGTAAAAATCAGGTTGATGAGCGATGTGCCCTTGGGGATTTTTTTGAGCGGCGGCATTGATTCCAGCGCGATTGCTTATTACGCCCAGAAAAATTCCAGCCAGAAAATAAAAACTTTTTCCATCGGCTTTGAAGAAAAATCTTTTGATGAATCTAAGTACGCGCGCCAGATAGCTGAATTTTTAAATACCGAACATTATGAAAAAATTTTTAACAGTAAAGATGTTTTGGATTTAGTTCCCAAAGTAATGGATTTTTTGGACGAGCCCTTGGCTGATACTTCCATTCTTCCTACTTATTTGCTTTCTAAATTTACCAGAGAAAAAGTAAAAGTCGCTTTAGGCGGCGATGGCGGCGATGAGCTTTTTATGGGCTATCAAACTTTTCAAGCCCATAAAATAAATCAAGTTTATCAAAAATTTCCCCGCTTCTTCAAAAAAATTGCCGAGAAATTGATTTATAATCTGCCGCTTTCTCTGGATAATATCAGTTTTGATTTTCAATTGAAAAAATTTTTAAGCGGCGCTGATTTTCCGATTCAGCGCAGAGATATTATTTGGCTCGGCTCGTTTTTGCCGGCGCAATTAAGCGAGCTTTTTAAACCGGAAATTTTAGCCAGGGCAAATTTAGAAAATCAATTTGAAGAAGCGGATAATTATTATCAAAAAATCAAAGGCCATAATTTTTACAATCAAATTATTTATTTATACCAAAAATTTTATCTGCAGGATGATATTTTAACTAAAGTTGACCGGGCAAGCATGGCTAATGGTTTAGAGGCGAGAGCGCCATTTTTAGATTATCATTTGGTAGAATTTATTAATTCTATTAAATGGCAATATAAGCTCAAGGGCTTTGAAATGAAATATATTTTTAAAAAGTTGATGGAAAATAAATTGCCTAAAAATATCATTAATCGTCCCAAAAAAGGTTTCGGCATTCCCATGGCTAAATGGATTAATAATGAATTAAAGGAGTTTACTTTGAACTTATTAAGTAAAGAAAAAATAGACAGAGAAGGATTTTTTAATTATTCTTTTATTGTTCAAATATTAAAAGAACATTTTTCTCGCAAAAAAGATAATCGCAAATTGATTTGGACTTTATTGGTTTTTGAAATGTGGCTTGAAAAATGGGAGAGATAAAAAAGGTAATTAAAATTTAAATCCAGTTGCAAAAATAATTAAATTAGTTCAAATTATTTTAATAATTAATGTAATTAAAAAAGAAATTATATGGCCTCAGAAAAACGATTTGGCTATGAATGGCAAAAATATCATCAAATGGATTCCAATTATGAAATTCAGTTTAAAAAATGGATTTCGCCTTTCAGCCAAGAAGTTTTTAAAGATAAAAAAGTTTTAGACGCTGGCTGTGGCATGGGCAGGAACAGTTATTGGCTGTTGAAATATGGCGCTAAAGAAGTTGTTGGTTTTGATTTTGACCAAAGGAGCATCGCCGCGGCGCGAAAAAATTTATCGTCTTTCTCTAACGTGAAAATAGAATTTAGAAGCATTTATAATTTACCGCTGGAAAATGAATTTGATATCGCTTTTTGCATTGGCGTGATTCATCATTTGGAAAATCCCCAATTGGCGATTAAAAATCTTATTAAAGCAGTCAGGCCGGGCGGTTTAATTTTGATTTGGGTTTACGGTCATGAAAGCAATGAAGGGATAGTTAAGTGGATTAATCCTTTGAGGATTCATTTAACCAGCAAACTGCCATTGCCAATTCTTCATTTATTAACTTATTGTTTTAGTTTGCCCTTTTGGATTTTTCTCAAATTATTTCCCCAAAAATCTCCTTATTTGAAGCAAGTTTCTCGATTTAAATTTTTTCACCTTCATTCCATAATTTTTGATCAATTATTGCCAAAAATCGCTAATTATTATAAAAAAGACGAAGCTTGCCATCTTTTGGCTGAACAAGGATTAAAAAATGTCGGCATTTTTCACTGTAATCAAAATAGTTGGACTGTTTATGGCTATAAAATTTAAACTATTTAAATGATTAAAATAATAAAATTATTAGTTTAAATATTTTAAAATATGAAATTATTGCCATCTGACATTGTTTTAATTTTACCGCCGCGGCGCTGGAAAGAACGCCGTTATTCATTAGGATTATTATTTATTTCCGGCTATTTAAGGAGCAATGGCTATGATAATATTATTTTAGAAAGAAAATTATTGGCTGGCCGCGAGTATGATAATAGCCTTGCCAGAGAATTGCTTTTAAAAAAAATAGAAGAATTAAAGCCAAAAATTATTGCTTTTACCGGCACCATTCTTGAAACTAATGAAATAATAGAACTGAATAATAAAATAAAAGAAAAGATAGAAGTTTTTAGCATTGTCGGCGGTCCTCAAGCCAGTGTTTGCCCGGAAGAATTCGTTAAAAATAATTTTGACGCCGCGGCAATAGGGGAAGGGGAAGAGACGATTTTAGAATTGGTTAGGGCGATAGAAAACAATGATTCCGATCTGGGAAAAATAAAAGGTATTGCTTATAAAGATAAAGAAGGAAATATCCGCGTTAATCCGCGGCGCGAACTGATGGATATTTCTTTTTTGCCTTTGCCTGCTTATGATAAAATTGACATGGCTTACCATACCGCAATTACTAATGAAGTGGTCAGAGGCATTCCGGTCAAGCCGGCAATGGTGATGTCCAGCCGCGGCTGCCCGTTTCTTTGCAGTTTTTGCTCTACTTATAAAGTTTTTGGCCGAAAAGTAAGATACCGCAACCCGGAAAGCGTGAAAAAAGAAATTGAATTTTTGAAAAATAATTACGGCGTGGAAAGCATCTGGTTTTCCGATGATACGATGACTATTAACAAAGAACATCTTTTAAAAATTTGCCGTATAATGAAAAACTTGGAATTATTTTGGACAGCCCAAGCAAGAGTTGATTTAGTTGATGAAGATGTTGTTAAGGAAATGAAAGAAAGCGGCTGCCTGCAATTGGAATTTGGCATAGAATCCGGCTGTCCGCGCCTTTTGAATGAGATTATTATTAAACAGATTAATTTAGAGCAGGTTAAAAAAGCGGTTGCTTTATGCCGAAAATATAAAATCAGGGTTTTAGCCAATTTTATGATGGGCTTTCCCACAGAAACAAAAAAAGAAATGGAGGCGACTTTTAATTTAGCCAAATCACTAAAGGCCAATATTTATTCCTTTTCCATTCTAACTCCATTGCCCGGCACTGATATTTTTAACAGATTTTTTAAAGATGAAATCATCATGAATGATTACAAGGATTTAAGTTTTTTTATCGGCAAGAAAAAATTCAATAAATCAGAAGTAGATGATTTAAAAAAATTAAATGACATCTGGCGCAAAAAATTATGGCTGCAAGTGCGCATTAGAAATCTTACCCACCCTTTTTTGTTTATAAAAATATTTTTTAAGCTTAGCCATAAAAAAGAAAGAATAAAATTTGTATTTAATAAAATCAAAAAATTAATAAAATTTAATAAGCATAAAAGCATGGGCTCGGAAAAAAGATTTGGTTACGAGTGGGGGAAATACCATCAGATGGATTCCAATTACGAAATCCAGTTTAAAAAATGGATTTCGCCTTTCAGCCAAGAAATTTTTAAAGATAAAAAAGTTTTAGACGCTGGCTAAGAGTTAGTCGCTTTTGATTTTGACCAACGGAGCGTGGGAGCGGCAAAAAAAAATTTATCGCCTTATCCTAACGCGAAAATAGAATTTAAAAGCATTTACGATTTGCCGCGGGAAAATGAATTTGATATCGCTTTTTGCATTGGCGTGATTCATCATTTGGAAAATCCGGATTTGGCGATTAAAAATTTGATTCGCGCCGTTAAGCCCGGAGGAATAATTTTAATTTGGGTTTACGGCCATGAAAGCAATGAATGGATAGTTAAGTGGATTAATCCTTTAAGGATTCATTTAACCAGCAAACTGCCATTGCCAATTCTCCATTTACTCACTTATTGTTTTAGTTCGCTTTTCTGGATTTTTCTCAAATTATTTCCCCAAAAATCTTCTTATTTGAAGCAAGTTTCTCAATTTAAATTTTTTCATCTTCATTCCATAATTTTTGACCAATTATTGCCAAAAATCGCTCGTTATTATAAAAAAGATGAAGCTGAACAGCTTTTAATAAAACAAGGATTAAAAAATGTCGGCATTTCCCATCCTAATGAAAATAGCTGGACAGTTTACGGTTATAAAAGTTAAGATATTTAAAAATAGACACAAATTTTTAAAATTTAAAAAATTAGGCAATGTTAATTTATTTATCTTACCTGGTTTGTTTTAATAGGGCGGCATTATACAAAAATTTGACATAGATATTGAGTTTAGTATTATAAAGAAAGGTCGTGATTTTTTTTAAACCGCTTTATAATATACAGACATATGTGGTTTGACATGGAAAAAGTAATTATATATGATGATTCAAAACCAAATGATAGATAAAAAATAATTTTTAAAAAAATAAATTAAAATAATAATTTTATGAATATTGCAGAGGCTATAAAAGTTCTCAAAAAAAAAGTTTCAAATCCATCATTAGGTTTACCTGATGATCTATTTTATTATGTTACTACAATAACCCCAATGATTAATGTTGACCTTTTAATTAAAGATGAAAAAGGGCGGACATTGTTATCATGGCGCAATGATCAGTATGCAGGGAAAGGATGGCATTTGCCCGGCGGAATTATTAGATTTAAAGAGACCATGGAAACAAGGATTCAAAAGGTAGCGGAAACTGAAATAGGAGTGAAAGTGGATTATGACCCGAATCCCTTAGCGATAAATGAAATAATAAATAATGAGCGAGAAATCAGAGGGCATTTCATTTCAGTGTTATATAGATGTTCGCTGTCATCTGATTTTGTCCCAAAAAATAAAGGGATATCCAAAACAGAGCCGGGATATCTTATGTGGCACGACCAATGCCCCGATAATCTATTGAAATGGCATGATATTTATAGAAAGTATATATAGAAATTTAATTTAAACGATTATGAGAGTAGCTGATTATATTTTTAAATATTTGGCCGATTACGGAATTAAGCATGTTTTTTTGGTTTCCGGCGGCGGAGCGATGCATTTGAATGACGCTTTAAAAAAAGAGAAGCGGATTAAATACGTCTGTTATCACCACGAACAGGGAGCGGCGATTGCCGCCGAAGGCTATTCCAGAACTAATGGAGAATTGGCGGTTGTTAATGTGACCTCGGGACCCGGAGGAACTAACGCGTTAACAGGTGTTATCGGGCAGTGGCTTGATTCTATCCCTGTTTTATATTTATCAGGCCAGGTAAAATTTGAGACGACAATCGCGTCCGTTCCTGGAAGTTGTTTGCGCCAGCTTGGCGATCAAGAGATAAATATAATTGATATAGTCAAGCCGATCACCAAATACGCGAAGATGATTACTGAACCTGAGACTATAAAAGCTGAACTGGAAAAAGCCGTTAAAATTGCCACCTCGGGAAGGCCCGGGCCGGTATGGTTGGATATTCCTTTGAATGTTCAAGGAGCATTGATTGATGAGCAAAAACTTAAAAGCGAGAATATAGATAATACTCAATTGGCGGTGGATGATAAGATTATCTCGGCAGTTGCTGAAGAATTGCAAAAAGCCGAGAGGCCGGTGCTTATTGCCGGGCATGGCATCAGGATCGCTAAGGCGCGGAATCAGTTTTTGGAATTAGTTGATTCTTTAAATATTCCGGTGGTAACGACTTTTAATGGATTTGATTTAATTCCTTCTGAATCCAATAATTTTATCGGCAGGATCGGGACACTGGGCAGTCGCGCGGGAAATTTTGCTTTACAAAACGCGGATTTTGTCCTTTGTCTCGGGACAAGGAATAATATAAGACAAATCAGTTATAACTGGACCTGTTTTGCCAGGAACGCGAAAAAGATTATTGTTGATATTGACGAAGCGGAGTTAAATAAAAAAACAGCGAAAGCTGATATTTTAGTTCATCTGGACGCGAAAGTTTTTATTAATGAACTATTAAAAAAAATACCTAAAGATTTTCGTATCGATAAGGCGTGGTTGGAATGGTGTCTCGCGCGGAAGAAAAAATACCCCGTTGTATTAGATGAGTATAAAGCGCGGAATGAAAATTGTCTGCACCCATATTTGTTCATTGAAAAATTAACAGACAAATTAGATGATGACGCTATTATAGTAGCGGGAAATGGGACCGCCTGCGTGGCTTTGTTTCAGGCCGGTATTGTAAAACCCGGACAACGTATTTTTTGGAATTCAGGCTGCGCGGCAATGGGGTACGCGTTGCCCGCTTCTATAGGCGCGGCTTTCACGGGAAATCAGGAAGTGATTTGTATTGAAGGAGATGGCAGTATTCAGATGAATATTCAGGAATTGCAAACTATTAAACATAATAATTTGCCGGTAAAAATATTTATACTGAATAATCAAGGCTACCGGTCAATAGAACAAACCCAAGCAACATTTTTCAAAGGCGACTTTATCGGCTGCAACAAAGAATCAGGGGTGTCTTTTCCGGATAATTCAAAATTAGCCGATTTATATGGTATGGAGTTCTTTAAAATCAATTCAACTGACAATATGGAGCAACAAATTGATAATGTTTTAGCTTATAAAGGGGCGGCAATATGTGAAGTTGTTTTGGACCGTAATTATATATTCTCGCCCAAATTATCATCCGAAAGAAAAGCTGACGGAAGCATGGTGTCAAAACCATTAGAAGATCTTTGTCCTTTTCTTGAACGCGAAGAATTTTATTCAAATATGATTGTTAATGATGAGGAGGTGGAAAATGTCTGAACTTAATGAAAAAATAAAACTTTTTGCTTTTGATTTAGACGGGATTTTATATATCGGGGATAACGCAATGCCAGGCGCGGTTGAATTGGTAAATCATTTGAGGGAAAAATATCAGGTTGTTTTTTTCACCAATAATTCTTCAAAAACATCACGCCAGGTGCATGAGAAGTTAAATAAGCTGCGGATAGAATGCGCGTTAAATGAAGTGTATACTTCTTCTTCCGCCACTGCCGATTATTTAAAGGAATCCGGTATTGATGATGTATATGTTGTTGGTTCAAAAGGTTTTCGCGAGGAAATTCGCGGTCACGGAATTAGGATAGTTGATGATGATTCGGCGAAAAATCTTGTTGTTGGGCTTGACTTTGATTTCAGTTATGATAAAATAGCGATAGCGTTATCGATATTGCTCAAAGGAGGGAAGTTTATTGTATGTAATAAAGACCGTTCTTTTCACGCAGGAGAAAATAAATTTCTGCCGGGGTGCGGGGCAATAGTAGGCGCAATTTCTGCCGCAGCAGACAAGAAGCCCGATTTTATCGTAGGTAAACCGAATACCTATATTTTATCAAAAATTTCTAAAGATTTTAATGTTGAGCATGATGAAATTGTTGTAGTCGGCGATTCTTATGAAAGTGATATTAAAATGGCCTTAAATTATAAAAGTAAATCAATTTTAATCAATAATAATGATTATATTGCCCATGAGGATATTATTGTATTTAAAGACCTTAAGGAATTGTTAAACTATAGAAGGAGGGAGAAATGAATATTTTAGAATATGAGATGATTGATTTATTAAGGAAATTAAAAGATGAGTATGGTGTTTTTGAGATCAAGGCCGAATATGAAAATGAAGGCAGTAGGCAGGTGGAGTTGATGCGCTTAAAAGATGTTGCCGATCAGGTAGGGTTGCCGGTAATCTTAAAAATCGGCGGAGTAGAAGCAATAACAGATATTTATGAAGCGCTCTCGTTAGGGGCAAAAGGGATCATCGCTCCTATGGCAGAAACAGGCTTTGCCGCAAGCAAATTCTTAAATGCCATTGATACATTCGTGCCGGAAGACAATCAAAAGGATATTGAATTCGCCATAAATATTGAAACGATTACTGCTTATAATAATATTGATGAAATACTGGGGCAGGATAAGATCAACCTCTTAGGCAGTATCACGGTTGGCAGGGTTGATTTTACCGCTTCCATAGGTGCTGACAGAAGTTTCGTCAACAGTGATAAAATGTTGAAATATTGCGCGGATATTTTCAAAAAAGCAAAAGCAAAAGGATTAAGAACCGCTCTTGGCGGAGCAATATCTAATGATTCAATATCGTTTATTAAAGATCTTGCGTCAAAGGATCTCATAGATAAATATGAGACGCGCAAGTTGGTGTTTCGAAAAGACGCGGTCAAAAATATTTCAGCAGGACTTGGGGAAGGAATAAAATTTGAACTCCTCTGGCTGAAGAGCAAAAGACGCTATTATCATCGCATTCGCAATGAAGATGAAAAAAGAATTGCCATGCTTGAAGCAAGAGTTTTTAAATAAAATCTTTTATAAAAAAACCGTTTGTTAAAATCAAACGGTTTTTACTTGCTTAAATTCATTTAATCTATTAAATTTAAATAGAGGATATATTATGAATTTCCGAAATTGCCATTTATGTAATAAGGAACTTTCCCCTGAGCCAGTCCTTGAATTAAAAGGGATGCCTAAGGCTGCCCAATATTATCCGGAAAAGAATGAGTTTGCGGATGATAAAGGAATAACCTTGATAATATGCCAATGTTCAAATTGCGGTTTGGTACAACATCGTATGAGGCCGGTGGAATATTTTAAAGAAGTAATCACCGCCGCGTCCTTATCGGAAAAATCCAGATTATCCCGGTTGAATCAGATGAAGGAGCTTGCCCAGCGGTTTGGACTTCATGGCAAGAAGGTTTTAGATATTGGCACTGGCAAGGGAGAAATGCTGGATGTTCTGGAAGAAGCGGGATTTAAAGCCGCGGGAATTGAGGCTTCACCGGAATCAGTAGAGATAGGAAAATCTAGCGGGCGAAAAATGATTAAAGGATATATCGGGGATGCGGACAAGATAGAGGGTGGTCTCTTTGACGCGTTTATATCATTAAATTATCTTGAACATTTGCCCGAACCGGGGCGTATTATCAGAAACATATACAAGAATTTAACTGCCAAGGGGGTAGGATTTGTCACGGTTCCGAATCTTGAGTATTTATTAAAGACAAAATGTTTTTACGAATTCGTTGCCGACCACCTTTCGTATTTCACTAAAAAAACCTTAACCTATGCTTTTGAGGCAAATGGTTTTGATGTTTTAGAATGCTATCCCATTAATGAAGACAACGATATCGCGGCAATAGTAAAAAAGAAAACCGCGTTAGATATTTCCAAGCAATACAATGAGACAGAAGCTCTGATAAAAGACCTGCAAAAAATTATCGCTGAATACAAATCAAAAAATAAAAAAGTGGCAGTTTGGGGCGCAGGCCACAGGACGCTGGCACTGCTGGCATTAAGCAAGGCAAATGACATTGAATATATCATTGATTCGGCAAAGTTTAAACAAGGGAAATTTTCACCCATTACGCATTCAATAATTATGCCCCCTGAATATTTAAATGAAAAAAAAGTAGATTTAGTGATCGTTATGGTGCCGGGGCTTTACCCGGGTGAAGTTTTGAAATCGCTCAATAATATGAAGTTAGGCATTGATACCGCGGTGTTGCGTGATAACAAAATTAAGTTTATTTAAAGCTTATAAAAATAATAATAAAAAAATGCAAAGAACAAAGATAGAAAATAAAAACAGAAGCAGATTACAGGACAAAAAACCATTAGCATATGAAAAGATAATTAAACATCCGGAAAAGATTAAAAATAAAGAATGCGTCGCTTTAATTCAGCTGCAATATAAATATGCTTGCAATTTCAAGTGCAAGCATTGCGCCATTGAGAGATTTAAGCAAAAAGATGGCAGACTTTTATCTGTTTCAGACGTTAAACGAATTGCGGATCAGGCCGATGCAATGGGTTTGGCAAGCATTTGTATTTCCGGGGGCGAACCGCTGATTTTTCCAGAGCTAAAGGATATTATTGACGCAATAGGTCCTGATAGATTTGTTATTAGTATGGATACAAATGGATGGCTCCTAACAGAAGAAAAGATAAAATGGTTAGTGGAAATAGGAGTTGATAGAGTTCATTTAAGTATTGATGGTCTTGAATCCAATCATGATATGTTTAGAAATGCAAAAGGGTCATGGAAAAGATGCATTGAAGCTATAGATTATTGCAAAAAACATGGCCTTGGCGTTATTATCAATATTGTTGCTACGAAAAGCTTGATTGCTTCCGGCGAATTGATTAAGCAATTGGATTTCATAACTCAATTTGGACAACATGCCAGTATAATTTTTGCGAAACCTACCGGAGCTTTTGAGGAATATAAGGATGAAATATTAGATACAAAAGATATCGCGTACATCCAATCGTTACATCAGTCGTCAAATGGAAAATATAATACTTCAACCCATCTATCCCCAAATTGCGGATATGAATTCGGTTGTATGTGCTTTAAAAGACATCTTTCAATCACCGCTCATGGCGATATATTGCCATGCCCATGGATTCCAATATCAGTTGGCAATATTTTTAATGAAGATTTGGAAACTGTGATCAAGCGTGGCTTGGGCATAAAGTGGTTTTCTTATGATTGTAAATATAGTTGCTTGAGCGGCAACAGAGATATGTTATTCTATAAAAATATTATGCCTCAAATAGAACAATCAGATGCTTACCCCGTTGACTGGAAAAAAATTAAATGGGGGGATTAAGGTTTAAAGAATCACCTTGGACAACATGAATTTTGGAGTTGATAAAGCAATGCTTCGTGATAATAAGATAGAATTTATGAAAAGTCTATAAAAAAGGCTAAATATATGGAAAAAATATTGTTTGTAATTCCGCCCAATATGGATTATAATAGATTTGTTAATCCTGGTTTTAACGAGCGTGTTACTGTAAAAAAATCTGGAAGATACGGAAGCCCTATTACAGATATGCCTTTGGGTATAATTTCATTGAGCGCGTATTTAAAAAAGCACGCCGAGGCAGAGATAAAACTGATAGACTTTAATATTCTGCTTAATAAACTGGAAAGCTTCAATTATAATTCTTTTGTTTCATTGTATCGTGATTTTCTTACTGCAAATAATTTGCATGGATATGCCCCGGATATTATAGGAATATCTGCACTATTTACAACGGGATACTATAATATGATTGATATTGCTAATGTGGCGCGGGATTTATTTCCTAAGTCCCTGATTATTGCCGGCGGAGGAGTGCCAACTAACCTATTTAAAAGAATTTTTACCGAGTGCAAATCATTTGACGCCCTTTGTTTTGGCGAAGGTGAAAAACCTTTGTTAGAGCTTGTAAAGGCAGATGACAAAATGGAACTTTTAAAAAATCATAAAGCATGGATTACGAAAGAAAAAATTGAATCTCAGGATTCACCTAAATATGACTTTATTCATGATCTTGATGAAATACCGTTTTATGATTATAGTATTTTAGATTTAGAAGCTTATAGATTAAGCCCAACTGTAACAAATTATGCTACTTTTAAATCAAACAGTAGTCTTTTCCATTATATGACTTCGAGAGGATGTCCGTATTGTTGTTGTTTTTGTGCTTCACATACGGTTCATGGCAGGAAGATGCGTTACCATGGCATTAATCGAGTAAAAGAGGATTTTATCCGCTTAAAGGATGAATTTAAGGCGACGATAATTAATTTTCAAGATGATCATCTTATGGCGGATAAAAAAAGAGTTCATGAGATTATAAATATAGCTAAGGAAGTAGGGTTGCAACTCTATTTCCAAAATGGTATAACAATGCGTTCCCTTGATAGGAAAATGCTGGAATCCATGAAGAGCGCCGGGGTTACCGATCTTGTATTGCCTATTGAATCAGGCAGTAATAGGGTATTGCGTGATATTATGCATAAACCTATTGATTTGTCTATTGTAAAACAGGTAGTTAATGATTGTCGGCAATTAGGCATAGATACTGATGCCAATATCCTAATAGGACTTCCGGGAGAAACAAAACAGGATATTGAAGATACGCGAGTATTTTTAAAATCATTGGATGCAAACTGGTTTAGGATTGTTGTGGCGACACCGCTTGTTGGCAGCGAGATGTTTAAAATTTGTATAGAAAAAAATTATTTAAGCAGTGATGATGTTGTCTGTGATTTTAAAAAAGCAATTGTTAGTACTGAAGATTTCACAGCAGAATATATAGAACAGACAGCTTATTCGTTAAACATTGAAATTAATTTCGTGGAAAATAGTGATTTCAGATTAGGGAATTATAAAAAAGCACTCGAGAGATTCAAAAATACTATTAAAGTAAAAAACGATCACGCATTTGCATACTATTTTGCCGCGAAATGTTATAAAAAGATAGGGTTAGATAGTGAGTATCAAGTTTATAAACAAAAGTATCAGGAGTTAATAGAAAAATCTGTTTTTTGGCAAAACTATGCAACTCAATTTAATATTTTTCCGCTGAGCTGACTTTTTGGTTGATAGGAAATAGACGATGTAATAGTTATTGTGGGATAAATCGTCTATAATTTAAAAACAGTACAAATATAACACGAAGAAGCAATAGCTGATTTACACATGTATTATCTGGAAAGAAAAAACATTTTAGATGTAGATGCCGTCAAAAAAGATACCTATTTGGGCTATACAAAAAAATTGTATGCGGAAAATTTTAAAAAATAATATGAGAAATAGTATAATCGAGTCGGATTTACATTATATCACTAATGAAAACCTGCCGTGGGAAATGTTCAACGGCAAAACTGTTCTGGTTTCCGGCGCGTCAGGGTTTTTGCCGGCATATATGGTTGAGACTTTTCTTTATCTTAATGAGACAAGGCAATCAAACATAAAGGTTATCGGTCTAGTTCGAAATATTAAAAAAGCCCGGGAAAGGTTTATTTTTTACAAGGGCAATAAAAACCTGAAATTGATTATTCAAGATGTATGCGAAGAGATTAAAATAAATGAAAATATTGACTACATAATACACGCGGCCAGTCTGGCAACGCCCAAGGTTTTTCAGGAAAATCCTGTTGGCGTACTCTCCCCGAATGTAATAGGAACAGCCAACCTGCTGAAATTAGCCGTAGAAAAAAAAGTTAAGAATTTTTTGTTTTTCAGCACCAGCGGCGTGTATGGTTATGTAGATCAATCAAGCTACCCGTTAAAAGAAGATTGTTTCGGGTCTTTAAATCCGGCAGATATTGCTTCATGTTATCTTGAGAGTAAAAGAATGGGCGAGAATATGTGCATCGCATGGATGCATCAATACGGCGTTCCGGTGAAAATCGTGCGTCCGGCAATAACTTACGGGCCGGGAGTAATGCTCAATGATGGCCGTTCTTTCGCTGATTTTATTTCCAACATTGTTAACAAGCAGGATGTCGCGCTTTTTAGCGACGGCAAAGCAATCAGAAACTTTTGTTATATAGCAGATGCCACCTTGGGATTTTTTATTGTTATACTCAAGGGCGAAGTTGGGCAGGCATATAATGTTGCTACTGATTATGAAATCTCTATTATTGACCTGGTGAAAACATTGGTAGAAAAAGTATTTCCGGAACGCAAGTTAAAGGTGGTGATGAAAGCGGATGATTCAAAAAAATATTTAAGAATGGATTTTCCTCGGACAACCGTTGATATTACAAAGCTGAAAGCGCTGGGCTGGAAACTTAATTTTCCCATAGAAGAAGGTTTTAAAAGAACGGTTAAAAGTATAGAAGAAAGCAATAATATACGAAAGGAGAGTTAAAAATAATGTTATTAGATAAAAAAAATAGTTACCTCAATGGCGGGATACACGGAGTAGAGGAAAAATACAAATACACGAATGAAATGTTTAAAATACATAAACATTTATTTGAATATTCCGAACTGATAAAAAAATCGCCGATTAAAAAGATCGAAATTAACAACGAAGAAGTGGTCTTTACAATCAATAGCGAAGGTATGGATATACTGATCGCCTGCGATAAAAGGGACGCCAATTCTCTTCCAATGATGTGCCTTAATTTCGCGGCCTATAATGAAAATGAAGAGATGGATATGATTTTGAAACTTGTAAGGCCGGGAGACGTTGTATTTGATATTGGAGCAAATATAGGATGGCATACAATAAATATTTTACTTAAACATAAGGGGGTAGTGGTCTATTCTTTTGAGCCGATAAAATCATCATATCGCTATCTGATAAAAAATCTTAAACTGAATAATTTAGATGCTGATAAAACGTATAATATTGGTTTATCCGATGAGAATAAAAGAGAAAAATTTTATTTTGATGTTGAATGCGCCATGGCTTCATCAATGTCGAATTTAAGGGAAAGTAAAAATACGGTAATGGAGGAATGCGAGATAAAAAGATTGGATGATTTTATCTCAACAATGCCGTTGGTGGAAAAACTTGATTTCATTAAATGCGATGTGGAAGGAGCCGAGCTTCTGGTTTTTAAGGGGGCGATACAGACAATAAAGAAATATAAGCCCATAGTATTTTCCGAGATATTAAGAAAATGGTCCAAAAAATTCGGGTATCATCCAAACGATCTTATTGAATTATTTCGAAGCATGGATTATGAATGCTATGTTATTCATGATAAAAAGCTAAAAAAATTCAGCAAAGTAGATGACAAGACGATAGAGACGAATTACTTATTTTTTCATAAAGAGAAACATCTGGATATAGCGCGAAGTTTAGAAAATACCGAAACAAAATATTAGACAAAAAGCAATAAATGTAATAATATTTTAACATTCTCATTTATCGGAAAATATAACTATGTATGAAAACAGTCATTTTGTGCGGGGGCAAGGGGACGCGTCTCCGCGAAGAAACAGAATATAAGCCAAAGCCCTTGGTTTTAATAGGTGATAAGCCTATTTTGTGGCATATTATGAAAATTTATAGCCATTATGGCCATAAAGATTTTATTTTGTGTTTGGGATATAAGGGCGAGATGATTAAAGATTATTTTTTGCGCTTGGCGGAAATGTCCAATGATTTTACCTTAAAACGCGATTCAAATGACTTGCATTCTATCCAACATCATCAGAATAATTTAGAGGATTGGAATATCACTTTTGTTGATACCGGGCTGGATAATATGACTGGCAGTAGAGTCGCTCAAATAAAAGAATATATAGGCGATGATGAAGATTTTTTTCTGACTTACGGCGATGGCGTGGCTAATATTAACATTAATAGTTTATATAATTTTCATAAGCTTAAAGGAAAAATCGCTACTACCACAATTGTTAGTCCTATTTCTTATTATGGCGTCGTTGAGGTAGAAGACGGATTAATCAAAAGTTTCCAGGAAAAGCCCAGATTGGAAAGACGAGTATCAGGCGGATTTTTTGTTTGCAATAAAAAGATATTTGATTATCTTAATTCCGGCAAAAATTGTATTTTAGAAAACGAAGCATTAAAAGTTTTGGCCGAACAAAAGCAATTATCCGCTTACGAACATAATGGTTTTTGGTTTGGAATGGATACTTACAAGCATCAGGAAAGATTGAATAAAATATGGGAGACAGGCAGAGCTCCTTGGAAAATTTGGCAGGACAACAACCAATCCGAACAGAAAAAAGATGATTTAATTTTTAATAAGCAGGATTCAGATTTTAATGGAGATAAGCTTTTATCAACCCCCACCCGTTTTGACCTTCCCGATGTTCCTAAAAATTCCAACAGATTTGTTAAAAGAGACGAGCCGCGAAAAAAAGAAATTGGAAATAGTAATCAATATTGGCAAAATAAAAATGTTTTTGTCACCGGCTGCACCGGTTTATTGGGTTCATGGATGGTTAAATATTTGGTAGACAGGGGAGCGAGGGTGACGGGGTTGGTCCGGGATTTTGTTCCTGATTCTAATTTATACAGGAATGATTATTTTTCTAAAATTAACGCGGCCAAGGGCCAGCTTGAAGATATTTATTTTTTGGAAAGAGTTTTGGGCGAATACGAAATTGACACGGTTTTTCATTTAGGGGCTCAAACAATTGTCGGCATTGCTAATCGTAATCCTGTCTCAACTTTTGAATCAAATATCAGAGGAAGTTATAATTTATTGGAAGCCTGCCGGCGCAGTCCTTTGATAAAAAGAATAGTCGTTGCTTCCAGCGACAAGGCTTATGGCGACCAAAAAGATTTGCCTTACGCCGAGACTATGCCGCTTCAGGGCAGGCATCCTTATGATGTTTCAAAGACCTGCGTTGATTTATTGTCGCAAGCGTATTTTAAAACTTATAATCTGCCGGTTTGCGTTACTCGTTGCGGCAATTTTTTTGGCGGCGGCGATTTGAATTTTAATCGCATTGTCCCGGATACAATCAGGGCGATATTGCAAAACAGGGCGCCAATCATCAGAAGCGACGGCACTTTAATCCGCGATTATTTTTATATTGAGGATGCGGTGGAAGCGTATTTATTATTGGCGGAAAAAATGGAGCGAATAAATATTTACGGACAGGCGTTTAATTTCAGCAATGAAAATCAAATAACCGTTTTAGAATTGGTAAAAAAAATTATTAATTTAATGGGCGGCGGTTTGGAACCGAAAATATTAAATCAAGCTCCCAATGAAATAAAACATCAATATTTGTCCGCGCGAAAATCCAGAGAATTGCTTGGCTGGTCGCCGAAATATTCATTTGAAGAAGGATTGGAAAAGACGATTGATTGGTACAAGAATTTTTTTGAAAATTACGCGAATAAATAATTTATTTTCAAGCGCCGATACGTCGCCATTTTTTAAAATTTAATTTTTTTTGATAAGAATTATATGAAAAAATTAATCAGCGTCATTACGCCCTGCTATAATGAGGAACTTAACGTGAAAATTTGTTACGAAACAGTAAAAAAAATTTTTGAGGAAAAACTTCCCGATTATGATTATGAGCATATTTTTTGCGATAATTCTTCCGCTGACAGCACGGTTCAAATTCTGAAAGAAATAGCCGGCGTTGACAAAAGGGTCAAAATTATCGTCAATTCCAGAAACTTCGGCGCTTTCCATTCGGTTTTTAACGGGATTTTAAGCGC
Source organism: Parcubacteria group bacterium Athens0714_12 (assembly GCA_007378955.1). Taxonomy (GTDB): domain Bacteria; phylum Patescibacteriota; class Patescibacteriia; order UBA2591; family VMGY01; genus VMGY01. The sequence continues at coordinate 23,500 of VMGY01000004.1, forward strand.
CAAAGGAGACGCTGTTTTGGCAATGCTGGCCGCTGATTTGCAAGACCCGCCGGAAATGATTTTGGATTTCATAAAAAAATGGAAAGAGGGTTATCAGATTATTTACGGCGTAAAAGAGAAAAGGCAGGAAAATTTTATTATGTCTTCCATCAGAAAATTTTATTATCGTTTGCTTAATAATCTGGCCAATATCCCTATTCCGCTTGATGCCAGCGAATTCCAATTTATAGACAAAGTAGTGGTTAATGCTCTAAGAAAGTTTGATGATTATTATCCTTATGTAAGGGGAATGATTGCCAGCTGCGGCTTTAAATCAACAGGCATAGGATATGTCTGGAAAACCAGAAAAAGGGGTGTTTCCAAAAGCAAATTTTACGATCTGATTGACAATGGATTAAACGGACTAATTTCTTTCACCAATATTCCTTTGAGGATTTGCATGTTTTTTGGATTTTTTCTTTCAGCAACAAGTATTTTATACGCTTTCTTTCAGTTGATTATGACTTTGCTTTGGCGCAATGAATTTGTTCCCTTTGGCATTGCTACGCTCACGGTGGCTTTGTTTTTTTTCGCGGGCATTCAGTTGTTTTTTCTCGGCGTTTTGGGAGAATATATCGGAGCGATTCATTTTCAGGTGCGAAAAAAGCCATTAGTGATTGAAAAAGAAAGAATAAATTTTGAATAATAAAAATGAAGGAAACCATCAGAAAAAAAATTTTTGACGCCGCCAAAGAATTTTATGAATTTAAAAAAAGCCAAGAATCTTTTATTCCCGAGAAAACATTTGTGCCTGTTTCCGGGAAAGTATTTGACGAGCGGGAATTAAATAAAATGATTGAGGCGGTTTTGGACGGCTGGTGGACGGAGGGGAGATTTTCCAATGAATTCTCAAATAAATTAGCCCAAAAAATCGGCGTAAAATTTTGCCTGCCGACCAATTCAGGCTCATCAGCCAATTTATTGGCGATTTCCGCCCTTTGTTCCTATAAGTTAGCTGATAAAAAATTAAAAGCAGGCGACGAAGTGGTTACTTTGGCGGCCGGTTTTCCTACTACCATCAGCCCGATTGTTATAAATAATTTAATCCCTGTTTTCGTGGATTTGGATTTAGGGACATATAATATAAATACAGAAAAATTAGAAAAGGCAGTCAGTGAAAAAACTAAAGCTGTTTTTATCGCCCATACCTTAGGCAATCCATTTGACATTGAAAAAATTTTAGCGATTTGCCACAAATACGATTTGTTTTTAATTGAGGATAATTGCGATGCCTTAGGTTCAAAATATAACGATAAATACACGGGAAGTTTCGGCCATTTGGCGACTTTAAGTTTTTATCCGGCGCATCATATCACTTCCGGAGAAGGTGGCGCGGTTTTGACAAACGACCCGTTACTGGCAAAAATTGTCGGGGCTTTAAGGGATTGGGGCAGGGATTGCTCTTGCTCCACTGGTCGCGATAATAGTTGCGGAGAGCGATTTTCCCAGCAGCATGGCAATTTGCCATTTGGCTATGACCATAAATATGTTTATTCCGAGCTTGGCTATAATTTAAAATGGACGGATATGCAGGCGGCCTTGGCTTTGGCGCAATTGGAAAAACTTGATGATTTTATTTCAAGACGGCGGGAAAATTTTAATTATTTATTAGAAAATTTAAAAAAATTTGATAAATATTTTTCTTTTTTCCATCAAGAAGAGAATAGTCGGCCCTCGTGGTTTGGCTTTATAATAACATTGAAAAAAAATTGCCCTTTCAGCAGGGAGGAAATATTAAAATACTTGAATGAAAATAAAATCGGCACCAGATTATTATTCGCCGGTAATATTATTAATCAACCCTGTTTCACGAACCAAAAAATTAATTACCGGATTTCAGAAGATTTAAACAATAGCGATTATGTGATGAAAAATACCTTTTGGATTGGCTGTTATCCCGGCTTAAATAAAGAAAAATTAGATTATGTAATCGGCAAGATGGGACATTTTTTAGAAAAATACAATGGATTATAAAATTTTTTTAGAAAATACGCGCAAATTTTTAGACAATAAATTCGGCCAGTTGGTTTTTCTGGCGGTTTTAGTTTTTATCGTTTTTATTCCATTTTTTTTAGGCGGCAAAATATTTTACCACAGCGATATGAACTGGGGTTACGCCGACCTTTATTTTTCTTCGCAAGCGATTAAGACCGGCGCGAGTTTTTGGTGGAATCCTTATATTCTTTCCGGTTTTCCCACTTTTTTGAGCGGCGGAAACTGCCTCTCTTTTATTTTTTACGCCTTTTTTAAATTTTTCAATTTTCTTTCCGCTTATCATTGGCTGCTTTTTTTAAATTTGGTTTTAGCCGCTTATTTAATGGCCAGACTTCTGGTTCATTTTAAGATTTCTTCCATCCCGGCTTTAATCGCCGGCATTTCTTATATTTCCCGGCCAATGGTTATGGGAAGCGATTTGTCTTTAATCGGCTATCTATTGTTTTTACCCGCTTTAATTTGGTGTTTGATTATTTGTTATGAAAAAAACGCCAAATGGACGATTTTTGCCGGCGCTTTATTGGTTTATCTTTCTTTGGTTTCAGTTCATCCCAATTGGTTTTTTATTATTTTAGTCAGCGGTTTTATTTTCGCCTTATTTTATCCTTGGATTAAAGAGGAGCAAAACGGCGGAAAATATTTTACTTTGTTCGCTAAATATTCGTCGATGGTTTTTTTTGGTTTTTTATTGGGGCTTGTTTTTATTATTCCTTTGCTTAATAATTTGTCTTATTTTTTCCGTAGCAGGGGATTAAGCTATTCATGGGCGGTTGCCAGCAGTTCGGCGCAATTTCTCGATTTTTTTAATTTTTTTCTGCCTTATTTCAGCGTGCCTCAATTTACTTCCGGCGCTCAATTTTATTTCGGCGTCCTGCCGCTATTTTTCGCCATTCTTGCTTTTGTTTTATACAGGAAACAAAGACTGGTTAAATTTTTTTCTTTGGTTTTTATTGTTGTCATTATAATAACCATTAAATATTCGCCGCTTTTTTGGCTGATGCAAAAATTGCCGGTTTTTAATTTTTTTCGCGCGCCTGACAGATGGCTGGCTTTGGGTTTGTTTGCCGGTTCAATTTTAGCCGGCGTTGGCGCGGAAAATTTTTTCCAGCCGGATTTTAAAAAATTCAGGGACAAGCTGATTAAAATATTCAAATGGTCAGTGGCGCTGATTATTATATTCGCTTTAATTTTTAATCTGATCAGTTATTTTTTCGGCGATCAAATCATCGGCGCGGCGAAGAAATATTTTGAAGAAAATCTTTACAGCCAGACAACCGGCCTGCCTTTGGCGCATTACCATTCGGCGATTGAGCAGATATATTATCATTTTGTTTATTTATACAGTTTTGTTAATCCCAAATTTATTTTTCCTTTATTGATATTGTTGATAAGTTATCTGGCAATCAAATTTTTCAGCGAAAAAGAGCGGCAACGTAATTATTTTTACCTCAGCGCTTTAGGAATAACCGCCCTTAATTTTCTTTTGATTATGCCTTATAGCTATTTGACGATTTACCGCCAATCGTTTAATTACCAGCCAAAAATCGCCCAACGTATTTTGGAGGAGCCCGGCAAAGTTTTCTCTTTTTTGCCCGGCTTCAGCGAATTCAATGAATTAAGCACGCCTTACCAGCCGGACCTTGAACAGGTTTTTGTTTTTCAGTCGGAATTTTTGGTTCCCAACCTCGGGACGCTTTACGGCATCAAAAGCGCCGACGGCTATAACAGCTTAATGCCCAAGAGGTATTCGGAAATTCTGGCGCTGATTGGTTCAGACAGGGCGGTTACCGGCGAAAAATTGTCAGCGCTTGAAATTCCTTTGGCGGAAAAAATCGTCTTGTTTAAGGAGCGCTTGAATTTAGTTGATTTATTGGGAATAAAATATATAATTTCCACTTATCAGATGGAAGATGAAAATCTGGAAGAAATTTTTCAGACCGAAGCGACTGATTATAAGATTCCCATTTATCTTTATCAAAACAAAAAAAATCTGCCGGAAATTTATTTCGCCGAATCGGTTGAATTTTTGGCGCCGGGGCGAGAAGAAGAAAATTTGCCGCTTATCATAAAAAAAGAAAATGATTTCAGCCAAAAAACTTTTATTGAATGCGCCGGCTGTTCAAAGATAAAAGAGCCGCTGAATCAAACAGTCCAAATCATTGAGGAAAAAAGCGGCTATTCAAAAATTGAAACTTCAAACGAAAACGCCGGCTGGCTGGTTTTCAGCCAAAGCGATTTGCCGGGCTGGCAGGTAGAAATTGACGCCGCCAAAACGGAAATTTACAACGCCGATTACATATTTCAGGCGGTTCTTGTCCCCGCCGGCGACCACAGGGTAATATTCAAATACAATCCTTTTGATGTGAGTGAAATTTTAAAGTTGTAGAGGATAACAATTATAGAGGTTTAACCCTTATTTGTTTTTGAGTATATTTAATTTTTCCGCGCCGGCTTGCGCCGAGGCGCGGTTTTTATTTTCGGAAAATAGCAGTTTTGAAAACATCCAAGGCGACTTAGAGATTTCCAAAGTTAAAAGAGCTGCAAAAATAATATTAATAATTGCTAAAAGGCTTATTTTTATTTATAATTAAACGAATAAAGGATGTGATACTTCTTTATTAAAAATCGCGCTTTGGGCGCGTTGGAATAAATTTAACAAAGAAAAAAAGTGCGAGTTTTATTAATTTTACCCCAAATCAATTCTCCTTGCCTCTGGCATCCCGGCTTGGCTTATATTTCAGCTGTTTTGAAAGAAAATAACCATCAGGCGGAGCTTTTTGAAATGGATGATTACGACCGCCAGATAGGCGGGCTTTTGGGTAAAATAAAAGAATTTTCGCCGGGGATAATCGGCATTTCTTCCAATTCCCACCAATTTTCGCATACTAAAAAAATTGCTCAAGAAATCAAGAAAAATTATTCTTTGCCTGTTTTCGCGGGAGGCGCGCACACAACGCTCAGGCCAGAGGTGATAAAAGAAGAAAAAAGTTTTGACGGCGTTATTATCGGGGAAGGGGAAAGGGCTTTTTTGTCTTTGGTTAATAAAATTGAAAGCAAAGAAGATTATTCAGCCGTTGATAATTGCTGGTTCAGAAAAGGCGGGCAAATCATTAAAAACAAGCTGGCGCCTTTAATAGAAGATTTAAACACCCTTCCTTTTCCCGACCGTTCAATTTTCAGATATTTTTACGAAAACAAGGAAAAGAGGACGCCGAGATTTATTTTTTCCCGCGGCTGCCCGTTTGAATGCACTTATTGCTGCAATCATATTTTTAAAAAAATCTATCATAATTTGGGAAGATACGTGAGGTGGCGGAGCGTTGATTCAGCGCTTCGGGAAATAGAATTAACGAGAGAAAAATATTATTTTAATTATTTTAAAGTTGACGACGACATTTTTTCTTTGAACAAGCAATGGCTTCTGGAATTTTGCGGAAAATTCCAAGAAAAATTTAAAGATTTAACCTATGAATGCAATGTTAGGCCCGGGGCGATAGACGAGGAAGGATTGGTTAATTTAAAAAAGAGCGGTTGCCGCTTGATTAAAATCGGCATTGAAACCGGCAATGAAGATTTGCGGAAAAAAGTTTTGAACAGGAATTTTTCCAATCAGGATATTATTGATACTTTTTCAAGGGCAAAAAAAATCGGCTTAAAAACTTTTTCTTTCAATATGGTTGGCATTCCCGGAGAAACGAGGGAAACTATAAGGGAGACGATGGAATTAAATAAAATTATCAAGCCGGCTTTTATGCAGGTGACGGTTTTTTATCCTTATCCGAACACCGCGCTGGGAGAAATTTGTTCAAAAAATGGCTACATGGAAAGAGATTTTGAAAATTCATATATGGAAAAGACGATTTTAAAATTGCCGACTATTTCAAAAAAGGAAATTGAAAAAGCGGCGAGAGATTTTAAATTTAATGTTTATTGGAGCTATGACAAAAAGAAAGCTTTGGCGGAAAAAAAGCGGCGAATTAAAAAATTTATCATTGCTCGGCCATTGTTGCATTTTTTGGCCAAATTTTTTAAAAAATTTATAAAAATAAAATGAAAATTCTTATTTTGAATCCGTTGATTTACGGCAAGAAAAAATCTTTAATGAACACGCGCAAGAGGCAGCCGTTAAGTTTGGCTTATATCGCCAGTTTGTTGAGAGCCAAGCATCAAATTATTTTTTTGGACGCCAATGCTTTGGATTATGGCGCGGAACAGACCGTGGCGCGAATTAAAAATAATCAGCCGGATATTTTAATTTTAACTTCCACGCCTGTTGACCGATGGGAATGCCCTAATTCCCAAATTGATTCGATTTTTCAAATTATTAATCAAGTCAAGATAGAAAACACCATTTTGACCGGTTCGCACGGCACCGTAACACCTGATTGGATTTTTGAAAAATGCGAAGTTAAATATATTGTCAGGGGCGAGCCGGAATTAACAGTTTTAAATTTAGTTGAAGCTCTATCGAATAATCAAAAGGTAAAAAATGTCAAAGGAATTTCTTTTAAAATTAAAGGGGAGATTGTCCATAACGAAGCGGCTTCCCGGATTGAAAATTTGGACCAATTGCCTTTGCCGGCTTATGATTTACTGCCGATGGAAAAATATAAATATTCTTTTGATGATTTGCCTCAGCCGTTCAGTATTATGCTGACATCGCGCGGTTGTCCTTTTAATTGTATTTATTGCCTTAAAGCAATGTTAGAAGGGAGATATATCGCCAGAAGCCCGGAATCAGTTATCACTGAAATTAAATATTTGACTGAAAATTTCGGTATTAAATCAATATTTTTTCAGGACTGGGAATTTACGATTATAAAAGAGAGGGCGGAAAAAATATGCGATTTGATTTTAGAAAATAAATTAAAATTCAAATGGGGATGTAATAGCCGCGCCAATGACATTTCCACCAAATTGGCGGAAAAAATGAAGCAAGCTGGATGCGTCCGCGTAAATATCGGCTTTGAATCCGCCAACCAGAAAATTCTGGATAATTTGAAAAAAGGAATAAAAACCGAAGATTTAACCAAGGCAGTGGAAATTTGCCGCGGCGAGGGGATAAAAATCGGCCTGTATGGATTTTTGAACGCGCCTGGCGAGAACAGGAAAACTATCAAAGAAACAGTTGATTTTTTGAATAAGCATAAAATAAAGAGCGTTTATTTGAATTTGCCTATTCCGTATTTTAGCACGGAATTATTTGAGCGGCTTAAAAAACAGAAAAAAGCCGATTTCAGCTGGGATAATATTGAAAAATACGCGGGCAAAGTCAATGTCAGATGCCATCCTTATTTAGCCAAATTTTGGCAGCAATATTATAAATTTATTTGTAAGAAATTTTAACTTTGTTTGCATTTACTAGTATGGTCCCGCAAACAGGACTTTCGTTTACGCTCGGTCGCCCAGCGAGCGGCCTCGCTGCGCGGCTCACTCGCTCGTCCGCCTTTGGTGGACACCATGCCCGCTCGCTTCGCCGACGCCGCGAAAATCCTGTTCTCAGAAATGAAAAAATATGAAAACTATTTTATTAATCGCCAAAACACTTTCCTTGGACGATGGCCAGGGCAGGTACGCCCACGGTCTGATCAGGGAGTTGTCAAAAAAATACAAATTAATTATTCTATCCGGCTGTCTGGAAGGCGCGGAAGTATTGGATAATTCCAATCTTGAAATACATAAAATTCCCGACCTTTATGTTTTAAACAGTTTTGCCGGTCCGTTCATATATTTTTTTAAAACTTTAAAATTTTATTTTAAAGCCGATTTTGTCCATATTCTGACTGATTTGCCTTATTATATTTTATTTTCTCCGGCAGTATGGTTTAAAATTAAGCCGCTTTTTATCACTTTCCACGGCACTTACGGCGTTGAACATCTGGAAAAAGGATGGAAAAAAAATATTTTAAAAGCCGCTTGCCGCAAAGCCGAAAAAATAATCTGCGTCAGTAATTTTACCAAAAACGAGATTTTAAAAAGAGCTGATTTAAAAAATCTGATGGTGATTAATAATGGCGTTGATTATCATAAATGGCAGATTGATTATAAAACAGCCAAGCCAAGCCAAAAAATAATTTTAGGCGTGGGTGCCTTAAAATCAAGAAAAGGATACCATATTTCTATTCCGGCAGTGGCTAAAGCCAAGGAAAAATATCCGGATTTAAAATATTATATCGTGGGAAATCAGGGAGATAAAAATTATTTCCAAAAATTGAAAAATTTGATTAAGCAAAACCAGCTGGAAAACAATGTTATTTTTCTGGAAAAAATCTTTGACAAAGACCTGATTTTGCTCTATTATCAAACTGATTTATTCTTATTAACTTCCGTGAATATAGGCAGTAAATTTGAAGGATTTGGCCTGGTTTATTTGGAGGCGGGAGCTTGCGGCAAACCGGTTATCGGCGCTTATGGTTGCGGAGCCGAGGACGCGATAAGAGATAATTACAACGGATTATTAGTTCCGCAAAATGACATTGAAAAAACGGCCGAAGCTATTTTGAAGATTTTGGATAATCAAAATTTGGCGGAAAAAATGGGGGAAAATGGCCGGCAGAGAGCCCAAGAAATGGATTGGTCTAATTTAATCAAGGAATATATCAAAACTTATTCATCAAGCGTATTTCAGAAATAATTCCGCAAACAGAATTTTCGCTTACGCTCAGCCGCCCAGCGAGCGGCTTCGCTGCGCGGCTCGCTCGCTCGTCCGCCTTTGGTGGACACCATGCCCACTCACTTCGCCGACGCCGCGAAAATTCTGTTTGCGGAATTGTAAACAGCGCTAATTTTTAAATAGTTAATTTTTAAAGAAATGAAATGGTTTTTCAAGAAAAATAGTTTATTAAGAAAATTTTTTTTTAGAGGAGTAATTTTAATTTTATTGGCGATTTTTTGCGCCGGCCTTTTTGTTTTTGAGTGGAAAGGTTATGGCGCCAGAATCAGGGATAGTCATCCTCTTTTATCCAAAATGCCGAAACTTTTAGATATTTTTTATTTGCCTTATCAATTTAAAAAGTCCGAACTTCCAGTTTACGATTTGATTATTTCTACAAAAAATTTGCAAAAATTAAACCAAAGCATGCCCGGCGACGATTTTGATATGTCTTCTGAGGGCGGGGAAGATGTGTCGGCTGATTTTATTTATAATAACCAAGAATACAAAGTGGACATCAGATATCAGGGCGACCTTTACAATCTTTGGAAATACGAAAAGAAATCATGGCGGATAGAATTCCCTAAATCAGATTTATTTGAGGGCAAAAGAAAAATCAGCCTTTATACGCCCGAAGACAGGAGTTTTCTTTTGGAACATTTAAGCAATTACCGCGCCAAAAAATTAGGCCTGATTGTTCCGGAAAGCCGGATGGTGGTTTTAAGGATAAATAACCAGAAAGCGGGAGTTTATTACGAGACAGAAAGCTGGAGTGCGGAATTTTTAGAAAAAAACAAGCAAGTAGGGGAATCAAATTTTTACGGCGAGTACAACCCCTTGGCTTACAGCGGATACGAGCATGACCTTTTTGAATCAGTGGCTTATTGGAAAAAAAGCGTTAACGAAACAAGCGATGGTTTGGACAATTTTGCGGATTTAGGCCAGCTGGTTGATTTAATGAAAAACAGTTCAGATAAAGAGTTTTTTCAGAAAATTCCCAATATCTTGGATATGGATAATTTTTACCGATGGCAAGCACATACTGTTTTAATGGGAAGTTTGCATCAGGATTTTGTCCATAATATCAGGATTTATTTTGACAAGACTATCGGCAAATTCAAATTTATTCCTTGGGATTTAAGGCAAGGCGATTGGGATGAATACACGGATTTATATTACAGCGAATTAGTCACCCGTTTATTAAAAAATCCTGAATTTCTACATGAACGCAATAAAATTCTTTGGGATTATGTCAAAAATGATAAAAATTTAGAGGACGATTTTGAATTTTATAACCAGACTTATCAGGAAGTTAAAACAGCTTTTTATAAAGACAGAATCAAATCGTTTTCCAATTTTTATTTTGACCGCAAGATAAAGAGCGGAAAAGAAATGATGACAAAACAATACCGCAATATCCAAAATATGCTTAAAAAGGACCAGACGATCGCGGTGGCGAGAATTTTTCCCCAATGGGTAAGAATAGATTTAACCACCCAGGGATTCTGCGACCTTACATTGCGCCAAAATTCTGAAATGATTTTTTATTACGATGAAAATCAAAATCAAATTTTTGATTCATCTGATTTAAAATTTGACAATGATTTTCAGATGCGCAGCCAAAGGGAAACGCCGGAAGAATGGTTTGCTCCGATTAAAATTTTGCCCACTAATTACAGTTTTTTTGTCAAACGCGAGCAATTTGACGCGGATAATTTCCAGCTTCATTTAACCAATGCTGTTACGGGATTTGAAATTGAGCCAGTGGTTCGTTTTGTTGACAGCCAGACTTTCAGTTATTTTGACAAAATCAATCAGAGTTTAGAAGATTTTTTGAAAGAATATCCTATTTTCAAAAAAAATCCTTCCCTGAATAATTCAGTTGTTCTTTACAGAGGAAGTTATAATATTAATAAAAATATTATTATTCCCAAAGATTTGTCTTTGCGCGTGGAAGCGGGGAGTGAACTCAAATTCGCTCCGGAAGTTTCTTTAATAAGTTATGGCCGAGTGGAGGCCATTGGCAATTTAAACCAACCGATTATATTTTCCAGCCAGAATAAAAATAAATTTTGGGGAGTTTTTGGTTTGGTAGATTCAAATACTAATAATAGCAAATTTGAATATTGTTATTTTGAACGGGGCGGCCAGGCTTATATCAACGGCGTTTTTTTCTCCGGAATGCTGGCAATCCATCACGCGGATGTCCAGATCAGCCATTGCCGTTTTAGCGGCGCTTCCGGCGACGACAGTTTGAATATTAAATACAGCGAGAACAGTTTGGTGGAAAAAAGCGAATTTATTGATAATCAATTTGATGCCATAGATTCTGATTATTCAGACTTGGTGATAGATAATAACCGTTTTATTAATAACGGCAATGACGCGATAGATATTTCTGGCAGCAAACCAGTGATTAAAAATAATTTTATAAAAAAATCCGGAGACAAGTGCATTAGCTTGGGAGAGGATACCAAGGCCGTAATTTTTAACAATATTTTATTGGTATGCGACACGGGCATTGCCGTCAAGGACCTTTCCGAGCCATTGATAGCCAATAATCTTATTTCCGGCAACAAAAAAGGGATTGACATTTACCAGAAAAAACAAATTTTTGGCGGCGGATTTCCAAAAATTTATAATACTATTATTTGGGACAATCAAGAGCAAATTGTTTTGGATGAAAAATCAGCGATAGAAATTTTTCACAGCGATATCCAAGGGGGATATAAAGGAGCTGATAACTTTGAGCAAAAGCCGGTTTTTCAAAATCCGGAACAAGAAAATTATTTACTTGCCGAGAGCCAAGAAAATGAGAATTTGCTAAAAAATGGAGACTCGGAGATTTTAAGACTTTTAATTAAAAAAGATATCAAGGTCGCGCCTATCGGCCTTTTTGAATTATTTGATTAAATTTATGCTGCATCCGATTAAATTGCATTCGCGCAGATTTGAATTAAAATATGTTATCTCGCCTTTTTTGGTTGATAAGATTATCGCTGATTTAATGAAGTATATGGATTGGGACCCTTTTATCGCCGGCCAAAAAGACAAATTTTACCCTGTCAGCAGTTTATATTTTGATTCTATCGGCTACGGGTGTTATAATGAAAAACTATATGGTCTTAAAGTCCGGAGAAAAGTTCGTTTAAGGAGTTATTCCCGCGATTTTCGGGAGGACGATAAAATATTTTTAGAAATTAAAAGAAAAGACGATATCGTAGTTCTGAAAGACAGGGTAATTATTAATAAAGCGGACTGCCGAGATTTTTTGGAGAAAAAAATAAATCCTCTGCCGCTGAAAAATTTTTCTTTGTCCGAACAAAAGGTTTTAAAAGAAATTTTTTGGTTCAAAGATTATAATTGTCTTTTGCCTCAAACTATGATAATCTATAATAGGCAGGCGTTGGAAGATAAATTAAATCAGGGCGTAAGAGTGACTTTTGACAGCCAGATTAAAGCTTATCCGAATAAAACTTCCATTCTTTCCAAGAAAGGAGTGGATATTTTTCCCGGCAAAATAGTTTTGGAATTAAAATGCAACAACACCATACCTTGGTGGCTGCATAGAATAATCCAAAAATACCAATTAAACAGAACTACTTATTCAAAATATTGCTGGGGCTTATATTTTTTAAAAAAACAAAATTATGTTTAATTCATTTTTTCAAAACACGGAAGTTTTAACCACAATTTTTAACCTTACTTTTTCTTTCGCTTTGGCTTTTGTTATTGCTTTTACTTATCAAAAAACCCATAAGGGTTTATCTTATTCGCAGGGATTTGTTTTAACCATCATCGTCCTTTGCGTTTTGGCCGCGGCGATTATGATGATTATCGGCTCCAGCGTGGCGCGCGCTTTCGCCATGTTGGGCGCTTTTACCATTATTCGCTTCAGGACAGCGGTTAAAGACACTAAAGACACGGCTTTTATCCTTTTTGGCTTAATTGTGGGCATGGCCGTGGGTATTAATAATTATTCCGTCGCTCTTACAACCACAATTTTTGTTTCCCTGCTCCTTTATTTTTTAGACAAATTTAATTTTGGTTCTGTCAAAAAATACGATTACATCCTTAGTTTTTCCGTGGACAAGGAAAAAAATCCTAATAACGGCTACGAGGAAATTTTGAAAGACCATCTGAAAAATTATGATTTATTGAATATCAGCACGCGCGATGACGGAAAAATTATTGATATTAATTTCAGCATCCGTTTTCTGGCCGGCATTAATCCCAATAAATTGATTGAAATTTTAAGCAATTTGTCCGGAATTGAAAATATTCATTTGATTATGGCCAAAGATGATATTGAGTATTAATAATAATTATTAATTTTTGACCGTATATTTATTCCTTCGTTTTTAATAAGGCGAAGGAATATTATTAATTGATAAAAATTAAAATTTTATTACAACCAAAATGAATCAATTAATAGAAAAAATAAAAAGGCTTTGGAAGAAAGCTTTTATCCGCGATGTCGCTGTTTTACAGACCCAGGCAATCGCTTCCACTCTCTTGTCCATTGTCGCGTCGGTGGTTTTCGCCCGCGTCTTGGGCCCGGAAAAATACGGAGCTTATTCCTTGATTTTCGCTTTTGCCGGCTTGCTGGGAATTTTTATAAATGTCGGCATCAGCCAAGCGTCTTTGACTTTACTGCCTGAAGCTTATGCCAAAAAAGATAAGGAAGAAATAAAAAACATCTCAACTTATTTTTTTAAAATCGGTTTTTTAATGGCCGGCACTGTCGGTTTAATCAGCATTATTTTTGCCCCTTTGATTTCTGATTTTTTTTACCATGACAGCCAGATAGGCAGCTTAGCGCGTTGGATTTTGCTGGCTAATATTATAACGCTCTCTTTTGTTTTTTTATGCACTTGCCTTCAGGCAATCCGTAAAATTAAATATTTGGCCGCGGTGGAAGTAATCAATAATTCTTCCCAGAAAATTCTGCCGATTATTTTTGTTGTTTTTGGATTTGGCTTGGCGGGCTTGGTTTGGGGTTATTTCTTGAACGCTTTACTATTTTTAATTTTTTCCGTTTTTGCTTATTCTATTTTAGCTAAGGGAAATAGTTGTCTGGCCGGCTTTAAAGAAATAATAGGCAATTTTGAAAAAATAAAGCTGAAAAAATATTTTAATTTCGGCTTTTTAATCGCCGTAGACAAAAATTTAGGCAGTCTTATGAGTTTATTGCCAATTTTTCTTTTGGGTGTTTTCGCTCCCGCCCAAGAGGTGGGTTTTTTTAAGATAGCTCTGGCCTATATCACAATACCCAATTTTTTATTGGGCCCGATTTCACGAATATTGAATGTTCAACTTCCCAAATCAAAAACTTGCGGTTTTGATTTGCTGAAAAAACATTTTTTTCAGACTTCTTTATACGGTGGCTTGATTTCCGCTTTTTTAGTCATTCCTTTCATCATTTTGGCCCCTTGGCTGATTAAATTATTTTACGGTTCCGCTTACCAAGCAAGCGTTAATTTAGTTTATTATTTGGCAATTTTATCCGTTTGTTCCGGCTTCGGCATCGGTCTCGGTTCTTTATATATGACTTTAAATAAAATGAAAATATCCATTATTTTGAATATTTGCCAGACAATTTCAATGGCTTTATTAATATTGTTTTTGGTTAAAATTTACAGCCCGCTAATAACTGTTGTCTGGGTTTTGATTATCAGCGGAATTTTATTTTTGGCGTTAAATTTTTATATATTAAAAAATATTCTTAAAAAATATGAAAAAGGTTAAAGTCGCCTTTGTTTTATCGGGATTGGGGCATATTCAAAGAGGAACAGAAACATTTTTTACAGAAGTAATGAAAAAATTATCCTATAAAGAAGATTTAGAAATTTTTGCTTTTGGTGGAGGAAAAGATTTTAATCTTAAAAATGTTAATTATAGCAGAGTCCCTTGTTTTAAAAGACAGTTATTTAATCATTTTCCTAAAATTAAACGGCTTCATTTGACTCACGGCCATGATTACGAAGGATTGTTTTTCGCCATTTCTTTAATTCCAAAATTACTAACAAAAAAATTTGATTTAATATTTTTTAGTTCTTTTCCTTATGAATTATTGACTTATAAGATATATAAGCTTTTTGTAAATAAAAAAGTAAAAATAGTTTTTTCTTCCGGCGGGGGAAGTTGCTGGTTTTATTCAAGGTTCTTTTTTGCTGATTGCGTGCAAAGCACAGACCCAATGTCCCAAAAGTTTTTTTCTAAGCGGTTTTATTCAGTTTGCATTCCCGCTGGAACGAATAGTAATATTTTTTATCCGCAGAAAGTTTCCCGAGCCACGCTTGATTTGCCTGACGATAAATTTATTATTTTTTCTTCCAGCGCTTTTGAGAAAGTCAAAAGAATAGATTTTTTAATCAAAGCGGCCAGTCAAATAAAAAATGCTTATTTATTATTAACTAGTGCCGGTCCGGAAGAGAAGAATATAAAAGAATTGGGGTATAAATTAATGGGAAATAATATTAAATTTTTAGGAATGGTTGACCAGCAAACCTTAGTCAAATGTTATTCTTTGGCCGATGTTTTTTGTTTGCCTTCTAAAACCGAGCCATTCGGACTTGTTTTAATTGAATCAATGGCTTGCGGAACCCCAGTAGTGACTAATAACACGGAAATACAAAAATGGATTGTTAATGGCGGCGGTACCTGCGTCGATGTTACTAATATGAATTCGTTAATTGAAGCTTTGGAAAAATATAAAGATAAAAAATTAATTTCACAAATAGGAGAAGAAGCAAGAAAAAATGTTTTAAAAAGATTTACTTGGGATATTGCCGCAGAAAAATATTATCAGCTTTTCAAAGAGTTAGTAAATAAATAAAATAATTTTAATAATGTGAAGACCAAAATTTTAATTATTAAGCTTGGAGCATTAGGAGATGTTTTAAGAACCACTTGTATTTTACCGGCCCTAAAAAAGAAGCACAAAAAAAGCTCTATTATTTGGTTAATTAAAAAGGAAGCCATTCCTTTATTAGAAAATAATCCTTTTTTAGATAAGATTTATTATTTTGATTTTAATAGAATAAAAAATATCAACAAAGAAAAATTTGATTTAATTGTTAATCTAGACGAAAATATAGAAGCTTGCCGGATAGCTAACCCAATAAAAACGAAAGTAATTGGAGCTTATTTAGAGGGAAATCAAATAAAATATACAGATGATGCCGAAGAATGGTTTAATATGAGTTTGATTTCTAAATTTGGCAAAGAAAAAGCCGACCAATTAAAAAAGGAAAATAATAAATCTTATCCTAAAATATTGGTAAATATGTTGGGTTTGGATTTTGACAATAATAGAGATAAGCCGCAGTTAATTTTGAGTGAAGAAGAAAAAAAATTTGCTTTTGATTTTTTGAAAAAAAATTATATCTCTAAAGATAAATTGCTTATCGGTTTAAATACTGACGCTGGAGATAGATGGGAAGCAAAGAAAATGAGCAAAACAAAAACAATTCAATTGGCGGAAGATTTAGCTAAAGAATTTGATACTCAGATAATATCATTAAGCGAAAGTTGGAAAAAAAGAAGTCAAGAAATAATTAAAAATTCCAAAATTAAAATTATTGATTCGGGCAATAATGATTTAAGAAAATTTTCTTCAATAATTAATATTTGCGATTTGATTATTACTTCCGACTCCCTTGTTTTACATTTAGCTGTTGCTTTAAATAAAAAGCATATTAGTTTTTTCGGTCCTACTTCAGCCGTGGAAATAGAAAATTATGATTTAGGTGAAAAAATTATTTCTTCAGCAAGGTGCGATTTTTGTTATAGGCATAAATGTCAATTTGAAAAAAGTTGTCTTGAAAAACTTAGCAACAAATTATTTATAGAAGCCGCAAAAAAGATTTTGAAAATATGAAATTTTTATTTATTACTAAGCCGATGAAGTATGAATTTTTGGGATTGATGTATCTATCCCAAATTTTAAAAGACAATGGAGTAATAGTAAGACTGCATACTATCGGCCATGATTTAAAACAGGTACTTGAATGGCAGCCTGATTTTATTGGTTGCGGCGTAATGACCGGTTCTCAAAATGATTATCTTAATTATTTTAGAATGCTCAAAGAGAAAATGAATTTTATTTCTGTGTTTGGCGGTCCTCATCCCACTTATTTTCCAAAAATTATAGAAGAAAATTGTGTTGACTATGTTTGTCGAGGAGAAGGCGAGAGAGCTATTTTGAAAATTTTACAAAAACCAAAGGAGAAAATTATTTTAGAACCATTGATTGAAGACCTTGATAAAATTCCTTTTCCCGATAGAGAACTTTTATATCAAGATAAAAAACATCGCAATAATCCAATTAAGCATTTTATTGCCAGCCGAGGATGCCCCTATAACTGCCCCTATTGTTACAACAACACCAATATGAAATTATATCAAGGGCAAAAATGGACTCGTTTCAGGTCTTCTGAAAATGTTATTCGCGAGGTTAAAGAAGTAATTAATAAATACCCGACAAAATTTGTATATTTTCAAGATGATACTTTTATTATGAATAAAGAGTGGATTCTTAAATTTTGCAAATTATATCAAAAAGAAGTGAAAATGCCCTTTCATTGTATCGTCAGATTAGATTTATTAGATGAAGAACTTGCTTTAAATCTTAGTCAGGCGGGTTGTATTTGCGTTCGTTGCGCCGTGGAAAGTGGCAATGATTATATCCGACAAAATATTTTAAAAAGAGGGATGACGAAAGAACAGATAAAAAAGGGGACGGAGCTTTTGCGCAAATATGGTATTGCTTTTGTTCTCCAAAATATTTTAGGATTGCCTCAAGGGGGATTAAAAGAAGATTTAGAAACTTTAGATTTAAATATTGCTTGTAAACCTACCTTGGGTTGGTCTAGTATTTTTCAGCCTTACCCAGGTACAGAATTAGGCGATATGTTCCCGGAAGTTTCCATTGACGATATTAACGATAATTTTTATGATGATTCCATTTTAAATATTTCAGAAAAAGAACAAAGGCTACGTTTGCAAAAATTATTTGGTTTAATTTGTCATTTTCCTATTTTGCGCGTATTTTTGCCAATATTGCTTAATTTAAAGTTTGATAAATTATATAAAAAATTATGGAGATGGAATAATAAGAGGGCGGATAAAATATTATATAAAGGAACATTATAAATCAAAATGAATAATAAAATGTTAGACAATTATGGCATGATGTTCGGCGATTTATCTGCGGTAAGCCAGAGAGAATTTTATATTAAAAGCGACAAGGTATATGTAAATGAGAAAATAATAAACCAACAGATAAGATTAGCCAGGAAACAAAAAAGTTGGGTGCTTTTATTTGTCATAGGCACCAAGCCATGCTTTTATAAATTTTACGGCTCAATCATGGAAGCCAAGAAACAGAACTTGCCTTATATAATTATTGATTCAAATCAGCATTATGACAAAGAGCTTACTTTCGGTAAAGAGGAATTCGGCTATAAAAATGAAGTTGGCATACATTTATCCATCAAAGGCGACTTAGTCCAAAAGGCGGCAGAACTTTTATTAAAGTTTAAATGGATTTCAGATTTTTTAAATAAAAAAGATTCCAAAATAAACTATGTGCCGGTTGTTTTAGGGGATACGATTATGACCAGTATTGTGCCCATGGCTTGGATGTTTTCTCGCAATCAAAAAGTTATTCAAAATGAAGCAGGCTTGCGGTCAATGTACCCCTTGGTTCTAAAGGAATACAATAAAATTTCAATCCCCGAATTTATTAATAAGCAATTTTATGGCAAGTGGGAATTATGCACCAATGAACCATTTCCGGAACAATGGGATACTTTTGTTTCAGCGGCTGGCTCACAATATCTTTTTGTTCCTACTAAAATTAATAAAGAACATCTGATTAGAGAAGGTTATAATCCCGATCGTATTTTTATTACCGGCGGGGTGGTAATCGATGCTTTAAATAAAAAATTAGCCGAAAAACCGTCACGAAGCATTTTTGATGTTTATCCCCAATTAAAATTCGGCCAGTGGATTCGCGCTGATATTCACCGCCGAGGCAATTTAACTGAAAGAAGATTTTTGAATATTATTAATTGCCTTGAATTGTTAATAAAAAATGGTTATAATATAAACTTTATAGAAATGAACGCGACAAAATTTGCCATTAATAAATATGGCCTGAGAAACAGATTGATAAAATTGGCCAGGGAGAATAAAAATAATTTTTTATTTACGCCGATTTGGAGGGAATACGCCCAAGCGATAGAATTTTATAAATCCTCGCATTGTCTGGCGGCCTTAACCGACAGTGGTGGCATTCAGGAAGAAATGAATTTATTGAATAAAATTTGTTTGACTTGTAGATTTAGCACTGAAAGGCCGGAAACAGTCAATGACGCTCATTCAAACATTATAGTTCCGCCGGTTGACGGCGAATTTATGTTTAGATTAGTTGATTATATACTTAATAATCAAAAACTTAAGGAAAAAATGCAAAATAGCAAAAAAGTATACGGGAAAAATGTAGCTAAAAAATTTATTAATATTATTAGCGAATTATCAAAAAATAAAAATAGTTTATTTAACTGGACTCATGAAGAAATAGGATTATGGAGAGAGAAAGACAAGGGGGTGTTTCTTTAATTTTAAAATTAGGATTATGGATATATTTGACAAAAAAAGATTATTAGAAAAAATAAAGGAAAAATTAAAATTAATCTTGCCTGCTTTTGTCTTTGATATTATTCTTATGCTTTTCCGAAAAATTAAATTGGGATTAAGGCGGATTACGCCAGAATTTATTTTTCGGATAATCGGCAAAATTAAAAGAAGAATAATCTGCGAATTTATCACTTTTAGATATAAAAATTATTCAGAGGATAAAACAACAGAATTATATAGAAAAAATTATCATGCCGTTTATGGACATCTAATTGATAATCCAGAAGAAGTTGAACTTAAGAAATGGCAGGCTATTGCCATACAGAGAGCGATTCCAGAATTAAAAAAAATTTTTAGTGGCTGGTTGTTCAGGAGGAGAATTGATTCGAGCGTTAAGAAATATAGGAATTGAAGCGTATGGCTTTGATATCTCGCCAGATTTAGATGAAATAATCGCGGATGATGTTCGCCCATATATTAAAAAAGGCAGTATTTTAAACATTCCTTTTTCGTCAAGCGATAATTTTGACGCATTTATCGCCGTGGATGTGTTTGAACACATCCCAATGGGTCAGATAAAAAGGATGGTGGAAGAAATTGCCGGAATTAACGCAAAATATATGATCGCCGTAATAAACCATTTTGATTTTCAATTTGCTGGCCATATAACAATGAAACCCTTGCCTTGGTGGCAGAAGAAATTCAGCGATTATTACAAAATAGATAAAAATATAGATTTTTTTAAAAAAAACATTCCGCCTCTTTATTCGCTTGATAATAACCCGGAGCATAAATTTACTTTTTGGAAAAAATTGAAATGACAAAAATAAATAAAGAAAAACTTTTTGAATTTTATAATCAAAACGAAAATTATTTTAAGTTAGCCGAACAGGGCAATGTTGAGGGCGCGATTTTTCCCATTCATAAAGAAATTTTGGATAAATGCAAAAAAAGAAAAGGGCTGATTGTTGACTTAGGGTGTGGAACGGGTTTAAATGTTTTGGCTATGGCCGGGCAAAATAATTTTTGTTTGGGCTTGGATATTTCCCAATTAGCCGTTAACCAGGCTTTAAAAAAAGCAGAAGGCAAAAAAAATATAAATTTTAAACAAGCTAATTTAGAACAGTTGCCCATGAAAGACAATTCCGCGGAAGTTATCACTTCTTTTTTTGTTTTTGAACATTTATTGAATTTGGAAAAAGTTTTACAAGAAATAGACAGAGTTTTGAAGCCAGGCGGGGAAATATTTTTGCTTTGCCCGAATTTTGCCAGCCCGTTCCGTTCAGCCCCGCCATTGGGCGGCGTTAGAAAAATAAAAATGCTCAGAAAGGCGTTATTTTTAATTTGGAGAATGATGGAAGTTTATATTTTCAGAAAGAAAAATTTTTATTTAAAAAAAATTGATTTATCTCTTTTACGTTTAGATAGCCGAAAATCGGACAGCGACGCGGTTAATGAGCCATGGTCGTTTGAATTGCGGAATTATTTTAAAAGAAAAGGATATTTTATTGAAGTTAAAACCTGGGTTTCTGATATTAAAACCAAGATAGAGCAGCTCTTTTCTCATTTTTATTTTATGCCTATAATAAAACATTGGGGGCCTATTTGTTATTTATATGCCAGAAAAAAATAAAAAACAATTAAAAATTCTTGTTTTAACGCATTTATTTTCTGATATTGCTGTTGGCGGAGAGGCCAGGGCTGTTTGGGGATTCACTAACGCTTTAGCGGAGATAGGTCTTGATGTTTACGTGGTTTCATCTTTTGTTGAAACGGTTGAAAGAAATTATCATCCCAAAATAAAGGTTTATCAGGTGCCTTTCCCAAAAAGAAGAACTAATTTTTGCCAATTAGATATGTTTAAAACTTTTTTATATGCTTTGCCGATTATTTTTTTAAAAAAAATAGATATTATTCATTTAATGCCCACTCAAGGGCCGCATCCATATGCTTATTTTAAGATTAGGCCTTTTGTTTCCACGGTTGATGTTAATTGGAATTACGAAGATACTAAGTTTAGGGATGACTTAATTTATGATCGCCGGCAAAAGAGAGAAGAATTAGGCCTTTTAGAAAAAGAATATGATTTTTTTGATAAAGTTATCGGCAAATTAGCTTATTATTTTTTTAAAATTTTTAGAATGAACCAAGAATTGCCTAAATCAGTAGATCTTTGCGCTTACCGACACATTAAATTATTAGATTGGTTTAAAAAGGAAAAATATCCTTCTCAATTTGTTTATATTCCAGTGGGCGTGGATACTAACATGTTTTCTCCTGTGGTTAAGACCATTTTTTCTAAAAAAGAAAATCTCACTTTTTTATTTATTGGTTCGGTGGCCAAGAGAAAAGGAGTTGAATATTTACTTAGAGCTTTTAATATTCTTAGCCAAAAATATACGAACATTGAATTATTGATTGTTGGTCCTGGCGCTCCGGCAACAATAGATTTTTTTAAGAAAGTAATTGAACCAACCGCTAAAGTAAAATTTCTTGGACAAGCAACTGGTTATAATTTAGTTCGTTATTATAATTGTGCCGATGTTTTTGTATCGCCGTCCGTGGGGATAGATTTAGGAATTAATAAATCAGTTGTTGAAGCTATGGCTTGCGCTAAGCCAGTAATAGTTTCTCGCGCCCATGATACAGGAGTAATTGATAATAAGGGCGGTTTTAGCTTTGAGCCGGGAAATATAAACCAATTAGCTGAAGTAATGGAAAAATTTATTAAAAACCCCGCCTTGATTGAATCTATGGGTAAAACAGCCAGAGAATATGTTTTAAAAAATCATGATTGGATAATTTTAGCTCAAAGAATGAAGGATGCTTATCAAAAGCTCTTGATAAATTATTTAAAATAGATTAAACTAATTTTAGTTTATTTAAACCATATGGTTCTTTGAAATATTAATAATTGCTTCATATTTTTTGAAGATAAACTTTGAAAGGAGAATAAAAATGAAACAAATGCCAAGTATTTTATTGATTAATCCAAGAAGCGCTTTTTTAGATTCAGATAGGGTTTTCCCGCCTTTGGGAATTTTGTATCTTAAGAGCTTTTTGGAAAAAGAGGGGATATATGTTAAATTAGAGGATGATTTTGATTTCAAAAATATTAATAAATACAAAGAATTCCATTACATTGGAATTTCTTGCACGACTCCACAAAGCAGAGAAGCTGAAATAATATTTAGAGAGATTAAAAAAAATTTTTCTTTAAAAAAAGTAATCATCGGCGGAGCTCATGCTAGTTTTTACACCGAAGAATGCATTAAGGCCGGATATGATCATATTGTTCTTGGCGATGGCGAAAAATCACTTTTGGACATTTTAAATGGATGCAATGAAAAAATTTTAAAAAATCCAATTGATAGTTCGAAAATGAATTCTCTGCCTTTACCGTTTAGGGATGCTGGTTTTTTATCTAATTATCATTATAAATTAGATAGTTTAAAAACTACTACCGCTATTACTTCAAGAGGTTGCCCTTTTAATTGCGCTTTCTGCGAACATGCCAAAACAAAACCAAGATATTATAATTCAGAAAGAATCAAGCAAGAACTATCTGAGATCTCCGCGTTAGGATATGAAGCTGTTATGTTTTTTGATGATCTTTTTGCCGTCAACCAGCGGAGAGTGGAGGAACTTTGCGATATAATTAAAGATTTCAAAATTAAATTCAGATGTTTTGGCCATGTTAAGTGTATGACGCCAAAAATGGCAGAAACTTTAGCTGAAGCAGGATGCGTTGAGACCGGCGTTGGCATGGAAAGCGGCTCCCAAGAGATATTAAATATAGTTAAATTACCCACCTCAACAGTAAAGGAGAGTTATGAATATATTAAAATTTGCCATCAGTTTGGCATTAGAGTAAAAGCTTTCTTTATGATTGGATTGCCGGGGGAAACATGTGAAACAATTAAAGAAACGGAAGAATTTATCGCAACTTCCGGCATTGATGATTTTGATTTAGTTGTTTATTATCCATATAAAGGAACTAGGATAAGAGATCATATCAAAGAATATGATATTTCCTTAATCAATGATGCCGACACTATTGGCTATTACAAGGGGAGAAAAGGAGGTACTGAAATATCGATTAGAACATCGTTTTTATCTGGGGAAGAAATTAAAAACGAAAGTGACAGAATTTTTAAAAAATACAAAAAATAAAAATAAATTATGCCCTATGGTCTTAAACCATAGGGCATTTTAAATGATTTATGAGTAAATTCATAAGCAGTAATAAATTAGACAAAGACTGCAAAATATTATATCTTTAAAGAAGAATAATATATAAATAATGAAAAAAATTATTGTAACAAACAGTTGGGATGATAACCACCCCAAAAATTTGCGTTTACTCGAGCTTTTAAATAAATATAATTTAAAAGCTACTTTTTATTTAAATAAAAATCATCTTTATAAACATTCAGAAAGTGAAATTAAAAAAATCGCCCAAAATCAGGAAATCGGCGCTCATACCTTAACTCATCCAGATTTGGATAAAATCAGCCCAGAGAATGCTTGGCAGGAAATAAAGGGCTCAAAAGATTATTTTGAAAATATTTTAGGGCAGCAAGTAAAAATGTTTGCTTATCCTCGAGGATTTTTTAATCAGGATTTAAAAAATATTGTCGCTAAAGCGGGATTTTTAGGCGCGCGGACCGTTAAAACATTTTGTCTTGAGCCGCCGAAAGATTTTTTTGAATTTGGCGCCACCCTTCATTTATATCCTTTTCCTTTCCGGAAACGGGACGCGCGCAATTATCATTTAACAAGATTTTTATTTCAGCCGTTGCAAAGGTCGTTCAAAGGAATAATAAAATTAAAATTGCCGCTTGATAGTTTTTTTTCCTGGCAAAATTTGGCCAAAAATCTTTTTGATTATGTTTATAGAAATGGCGGCATCTGGCATTTATGGGGTCATGGCTTTGAAATTGAAAAATATGACATGTGGGGAGAATTAGAAGATATTTTCAAATATATTTCCCATAAGCCGGAAATAAAATATTTATCCAATAGCGAAGTTTTAGAAAATGAAAATTCTAATTTTATCCGATAATTTTTATCCTTATAATAAAGGCGGCGTGGAAGTTGTTTCTTATCGTTTAGCCGAACAATATTTAAAAGAAGGGAATGAAGTCGTGGTAATTTGCGCCACCGGCAGAAAAGAATCAATTGGAAAGGAAATTTTAAACGGCCTGGCGATTGAACGCTTTTACAGTCGGGATTATCCGCGTTTTCGGGCTTATGCCGGTTTGTTTAATTTTTTCAGCGCCCAAAAAGTCAAAAAAATTTTATTGCGGGAAAAACCAGATATTATCCACGCGCACAATCTTCATCAAAATATTTCTTTTTACGCGTTAAAATTGATAAAAAAATTAAAATTTTCTTTAGTTTTGACCCTTCATGACTGCACTTCTTTTTGCTATAAAAAATTTGATTGCTATTTAAATCCTGATAATTTGTCTTTGGCGCCAAAATATTCTTACCAGCACAATCCATGGAAATGCTTACTTTGCCAAAAAAGGCGCTATTTTCCTTTGAGAAATTTTTTAATCAGGTATTTTTTGAAATTTCCCGACAAAATTTTCGCTGTTTCCGAAGAGCACCAGAAAGTTTTGCAAGCTAATAAAGTCAGGTGCGATGATTTTATTTATAACGGCATAAACAATGAAAGTTTTAATTGTTCGGGAGAGCGGCAAAAGATATTTTTGAAAAAATTTAATCTTGAAAATAAAAAAATTATTTTAGGCGCCGGCAGATTGCATCCGGCCAAAGGATTTGAATGCGCGATTAAGGCATTGCCAAATGTTTGCAAAAAGGATAAAAATATTGTTTTTGTTTTGGCGAGCCAAAAAAATAATTACGCGGATTATCTTTTAAAACTTGCCGCGCAAATGGGTGTTAAGGATAATTTTTTGATTACCGGCTGGCTTGAGGGTGATGATTTGAAATCCGCCTTTTGCGCCAGCTTGCTGGTTGTTTATCCGTCCCTTTGCTTTGACACTTTCGGCCTGGTGAATTTAGAAGCGATGGCCGCCAAAAAACCGGTGATTGCCACTTGCTTCGGCGGTTCAAAAGAAGTGGTTTTAGACGGAATTACCGGCTATGTAATTAATCCTTATAACACGGATGATTTCTCGGAAAAAATATTGAAAATTTTAAAAGATGAAAAATTAGCCAAAGAAATGGGCCAAAAAGGATATCAAAGAGTGAAAGAAAAATTTACGATTGAACAGAGCGCGAGCAAGTATTTAGAAAATTTCAAGATTTTAATAAATAATAAATCCAATGGCTAAAGTCGTTTTGTTTTATCCGAAATTAGAAGAAAATATAGAGGAAGGGCAAAGAATTTTATTGCCGATGAGTATTTTGACGGTTGCCGCTCCTTTAGCGGCTGAAAGCGTTGAGGTTAAAATAATCGACCAGCGAGTGACTGACAATTGGCAAAATGTATTAATGGAAGAATTAAAAAAAGAGCCCTTGATTGTCGGCTTTTCCGTTTTAACCGGCAAGCAAATTCTTTACGCTTTGGAAGCTTCAAAAATAGTCAAAGAAAATTCAAAAGCTTTTGTTGTTTGGGGCGGGGTGCATCCCAGTTTGCTGCCGGAACAAACTTTGAAAAACGAAATGATTGATTATTTGATAATCAGGGAAGGTGAAAAATCTTTTTTAGAACTTTTCAGATCACTTGCCAATAAAGAAGATATTTCAAAAATCAAAGGAATCGCTTGGAAAGACGAAAATAAAAATATTTATATCAACGCCCCGCGGGATTTTATTTGTCTGGATGATTTGCCGGATATCCCATATCATTTAGTGGAGATGGAAAAATATATCGCCGAAAAAACTTATTCATCGGGCAAAGCCGGCCGGGAAATCGCTTTTTACACCAGCCGCGGCTGCCCGCATAATTGCGCTTTTTGTTATAATCAAAATTTTAATTCAAGAAAATGGAGAGGCGAGTCGGCGGGAAGAGTTGTCGCCAGAATGGAAGAATTGATAAAAAAATTCGGGATCACTTCTTTTAATATTCAGGATGATGAATTTTTTGTGGATATTAATAGAGCTAAAAAAATTTGCCAATTAATAAAAGAAAAAAATATTAAGATTGAAATCGCTTCCTCCTGCCGGGTTGATTATATTTATTATCGGATGGACGACATTTTTTTAAAATTATTATTTGAAGCCGGATTTAAGACTTTATTTTTAGGAGTTGAATCTGGTTCTCCAAGAATTCAGAAAATGATTCATAAAAATATAACAAATAAGCAAGTTCTAATAGTGGCTGAAAAACTTCAAAGGGCTAAAATTAACGCTAAACTTTTTTTTATGGTTGGATTTCCCACGGAAACAGTAGATGACATATACAAAACGACGGATTCAATTTGGCAGATTAAAAAGCAAAATCCTTACATCAGAATTCCGCCTTGGCGGGTGTTTGTGCCATATCCAGGCACGGATCTTTATCAGCTTAGTATTAATAAGGGATTTAAAGCGCCTTACTCCTTGGAAGAATGGGCTAAATATGATTTTAATACAGTTCAATTGCCTTGGATTGCCAGAAAAGAAAAAATTATTATTAATAATGTTATTTTTTTTGTGCGTTACTTGAACATAAGAGCTAAAAAATTAAAACCAAGTTTTAAGCATTTATTATTGAATATTTACAGCGCTTCAGTTGATTTTCGTTGGAGATACCGTCTTTTTTTATTTTGTCCAGAGAAAGTAATAATTAAATTATTTCATAAAATATTTGATTTAGCTAAATCTTTATTTATATAATTGCTCAAATTATTAATTCATGCTATTTTATTTATTATATGCCTCAAGAAAAATTGACTAAAATTTTGGTTAATATAATTAAGATAGGAGTTTTGATTATCTTATTCCTGCCCCTGGTTATTTCCGCCAATTTCTTTTTTCCTTTCGTGGTTTTAAGAAATTTTTTATTTAGAACCATCGCCGAGATAATTTTTGTTTTGTATTTAATTTTGGCCGTTTATAATCCCGCTTATCGGCCAAAATTTAAAAATAAGATAGTTTTGGCGGTAATTATTTTTTTTATCGTTCTATTTCTGGCTTGTTTATTCGGCGCGGATTTTAAAAACAGCATTTGGGGGAATTATGAGAGAATGAACGGCTTGTTTCATTCTTTGCATTTAGTCCTTTATTTTTTTGTTTTGGTTAATGTTTTTAAAAATAAAAAAGACTGGCAAGATTTTTTTACTTTTTCTATTTTTACCAGCTTGCTGATGAGCTTTATCTGCTTGGCGCAGTATTTTCAAGTTCCTTTTTTAATGAAGTCTTCCGGCGGCGACCGCTTGACGGGCACTTTGGGAAACGCCACTTATTTAGCCGCTTATTATATTTTTCATTTATTTTTGATTTATTATTTTTTCGCCAAGGAAAAACTTTTTTCTCTCAAGTTTTTCATCTATAGCGTTTTAACCTTTGATTTAATTTTAATTATTAATGAAATTTATCTCCGCCTCTCCGTTAAATCGCCGGGGATTATCACGCAGGTTTTTCAATATTCCAAACTATTTATCCCATTTTTGATTTTACAAATTTTTATTTTTTCTTTTTTCTTTTTTAAGTCCAGGCAAAAACTTTTGCTTAAAATATTTTTAGCCTCGCTTTTTATTTTTGAATTTTTTATCTTTTTTGGCGCCCAGACCAGAGGCGCCGTTCTCGGGCTATTGGCCGGAATTTTATTTTATATTTTTTTCGTTGTTTATTCCGGCCAAAAAAAACAGAAAATTTTCGCTTCCTCTTTCCTTATTTTGATTATTGTTTTCAGCTTATTTATTTATTCAAATAAAGATTCAAAATGGCTCGGGGAAAAGGCGCCTGTTCTTCTTCGGCTGACCACTATCTCGCCAAAAAGCATTACCGGCGAATCTCGCTTGCTGACTTGGGAGGCGAGTTGGAAGGGTTGGCTGGAAAGGCCGTTGCTTGGATACGGATTGGAGAATTACAATGTCGTTTTTAATAAATATTTTCCCGCGGCGATTTTTAGGGACCAGGGTTCCCAAATTTGGTTTGACAAAGCGCACAATATTATTTTTGACATCGGCGCGACTTCCGGCTTTATCGGTCTGTTCAGTTATTTAGCTATTTTTATTTTCGCTTTCTTTTATTTAAAAAAAGTTTACCGAAAAAATAAAGATTTTAATGAAAGCGTCTTATTCGGCTCTTTATTGATTGCTTATTTCGGCCAGAATTTTTTTGTTTTTGATACTTTAAACACGGAAATTTTATTTTATTTAATTTTAGGTTTTATTGTTTTTCAAAGCGAATCCAATAACGCGCCTATTGATATTTCAGAACAAGAAAAGTTGAAAAAAGAAGCGAATTTTGATTTTTTAACACCAGCAATTTTATTAATTCTTTTTCTTTTTTCTTTTTATAATTTTAATTATAAGCCGCTCAAAGGCAATTATTATTTGGCGAAAGCGCTTCTTTTGAAAACAATAAAAGAGCAAAAAGGGGAATCGGCTTATGACGAGGAAGTGATTAATAATTTTAAGAAAGCTCTTACTTATAGCAAAAATACTTTCGGCAGATTTGAAACAAGACAGCAATTAACTAATTATACAATGGACTTGTCCAGGGATGAGTCAATAGACCAGAACAAATTAAAAGAATTGATTGAATTTGCCGTTAATGAAATGGAAAAAAGCGTTAAAGAAAGCCCTTTAAATGTCAGAGAGCATCTTTATTTGGCTACTTTGTATGATGCCGCGGCTAAATTTAATTTTGATTATTTAAATAAATCAATTAATGTTTTAACCAAAGCGATTCCCTTAAGCCCGACGCGTCCCCAGCTTTATTTTGAAAGAGGCCAGGCGAAGATTTTTCAGGGCAAATTTGAAGAGGCGATAAGCGATTTTAAAAAAGGCGCGGACTTGAGCCCTACGGTGGTGGAATCCCATTGGAATTTAGCCGCCGCTTATATTTTATCAGGGCAAGAAGATAAAGCGGAAGAAGAATTTAAAAAAGCCGAAGAATTAGGTTTTAATTTTCAGACTGTTCAAAATTACCAAAGATTAATCCAAGTTTATATAAATAAGGGAGATTACGCGAAGATGGCGGAATTATACAAGAAAATGATTGAATTAGAGCCCAATGTCGCGAGTCATTACGCTAAATTAGCTTGGGTTTATATGCAAATGGGTGAAAAGGAAAAAGCTAAAGAAGCGACGGAAAAAGCGGTTGAAATAGATCCCAGTTTAAGAGCGCAGGCAGATTTGTTTTTAGAAGAACTAAAAAAGAAATAATTTTCAATTTTCAATGACCAATTTTCAATGAATTATCAATTTTCCAATTTTCAAACAATCAAAAGCAGGAATTAATTGATAATTGAATAATTGGAGTTTGATTGAAAATTGAGAATTGAAAATTAATCATCGTCCTTCTCTCTGTATAATAATTTTTATCGTTCTAAGAGCAATATCCAAATCTAAAATAAAAGAGCGGTTTTTTAAATAATAAAGCTCGTATTGAAGTTTTTCCAGCGCGTCTTCAACGCTCGCTCCGTAAGGAAAATTTATTTGCGCCCAGCCGGTTAATCCCGGTTTGATTAAGTGCCTTATTTGATAGTAAGGTATTTTTTTTTCTAATTCTTGAACGAACTCGGGCCTTTCCGGCCGCGGACCGATAAAACTCATTTCTCCTTTGAGTATATTCAAAAGTTGGGGCAGTTCGTCTAATCGAGCTTTTCTTAAAAAGCGCCCTGCTTTTGTGATGCGCGGGTCTCCCATCTTCGCCCATTGAGGGCCGGATTTTTCCGCGTTAGAAAACATCGAGCGAAATTTTAAAGCAAGAAATAATTTGCCGTTTTTGCCGACTCTGATTTGCTTAAATAAAATAGGCCCTTCGCTGTCTATTTTAATAAGCAAAGCGATAAAAGGAGTTAAAAATAAAGCGATAATTCCCAATAAAAAAGCCAACAAGATATCTAATAATTTTTTTAACCCTTGATAAGTGTCTTTTTTGCTCTCCATTAAATTTTCTAAAAACCAAATTTCTTTAATTAAAGAAATAGGTATCTTATTTGTCGTTTCTTCGTAGAAAGTGGCTAAATCTATAAAATTAATTTTTAAAGGCAGGCATTGATAAAGAGTTTGGACTAAATTTTCATCCTGATGATAAGAAGGATTGCCGATTACAATAGTATTGATATTATTTTTTTTTAACAATTCTTTGAAGCAGGAAATGTTTTGTAAAATTTCCGGTTTTACGATATCTATAATTGTATAACCCAATTGAGGATTATTTTTAATTTTTTCCGCTAATTGCTCAGCTTCTTTATCTTCGCCGATAATTAAAACATTATTCAAAAGAATTCGCGATTTGATAAAATAATTAAAAAGCTGCCGCCAGAGGGTGAAAAAAACAGCGAATAAAATCAGATTTATAAAAAGATTTGTTTTAGGATTAATGCCGAAGTATGGAATAAGATAAAAGAAAGTCGCCGACAAAAGTCCGACAATAAGCAATGTTTTGGAAAGAAGATTGAAAAAAACTAAATTATTGCGGGCTAAATTTAAATCATATAGATTGGCAATATGGAAAATAAGCAGCCAAAAAATATAGATAACAGTAAAAGGAAATAAATGCTGCTGCCATTTTTCAGCCGTTGCCGCGTGGTAACGTATAAGCAGGGTCAGATAGAGAGACAGATATAAAACAGAAATATCGCCTGCCAATAAAATAATTTTTTTAAGTTGTTTAGTCATACCCGGTAGTACAACTTTGAGATTATTTTTATTAAGTCCCAAAGTTATTTTTAAATATAATATCTTATTGCTCCGATAGCCAAACTGTCAAAGTTGTCCTACCGGGCATAAGGTTAAGTATAGTAAAAAGAGAGAAAAATACAAGTAAAAATGATAAAATTTTGGTTTAAAAAAATATTAAACGACCAAATGCTAAAAAATAAAGAATCAAGCATTTTAATGTTTAGGATTTTTTTAAGTGTTTTACTTATAGTTTGTTTTGAGATATAATATCTTATTATGATTAAAAAGTTTATATTCTTAATGGTTTTTTCGCTTATTTTTCTTAATGGTTTTTTCGCTTATTTTATTCAATTTTAGCCCTATTTTAGCCTATTTGCCCAATGACCCTAAGTTTAGCGAACAAAAGGCATTAAATGACATAAAAATCACCCAGGCTTGGGATATGACCCGCGGCAGCAAAGATGTGGTAATTGCCGTCCTTGATTCAGGGGTTGATATTGCTCATCTTGATTTGAAAAATAATATCTGGATTAATAAAGGTGAAATTCCAAATGATGGCATTGATAATGACAAGAATGGCTATGTTGACGATGTAAATGGCTGGGATTTTGTTGATGAGAATAACGACCCCAACCCTAAATTTTCTTTGAATTTTACAGAAGTCGGCTTAAATCACGGAACAATTATTAGCGGCCTAATCGCTGCCCAGGGAGATAATGGCGAGGGGATGACAGGGGTTTGCCCTAATTGTAAAATTATGCCTTTAAGAGTTTTGGATAATC
>VMGY01000022.1 GCA_007378955.1 Parcubacteria group bacterium Athens0714_12
TGCATAGATTGTATAGAGTTAATTTTAGCTCTATACCTTAATTCATCCAGCCGCATAGTCAATCCTTTCTAGTGTCAAGTGTATCATGAACGAGTGCAATTACTTGACACGATGGAAAAACCCGTAAAAAAAGATTAAAAGCATGCCCGGCAAAACCGGCAGCCGATAGCGGACAGAAGCGCCCCATGGTCCGGCCGCCGCGGCGATATATAAAAATAAAACAACAAACAATAAAAAAATAGCAAAAAGTTTCTTATCTGATTTATAAGCCTTCGCCAAACCGAAAGCCGCGATGATATAAAATAAAATGTAAATTATTTTTGAAAAAAAATAAATTACCATATAGCGATTTAAATTTTTAAACGCCTCCGGAATAACGGAAAAATCGCCTTTCAATATGCCTTGAGTAATATCAGGCTTATTTTCCGGCTCAGGCGTATCATAAAAAAACATCGCTTTATAATGCTGATTGTAATACGCTTCTTTATGCCCGTCATCAATAAAAAATTTAATCATTCCCAAAATCTGCGAGCGGGCGAAAATTAAAGGGTGTTCAAAAATTCTTTTTATGGCCAAGGCCGCGATAGTTGACTGCGCTCTAATATCCCTAATTTTGTAATGATAAGGGGCATTTTTAACATAATCGGATATTTCCTCGGGGTAATGTCCGACTTCTCCGGCATAACGGAATAAATTTTCGCCGGTGATTGAAGAAATGCCAATCACTTTGAAATGATACCAATTCCTGAAAAGCCAAGGGGAAATTGTTAAGAAAAAAATAAAGACAAAAACAATAATCGGTTTTAAGGCGGATTGCCATTCTTTTTTTGACAATTTGCCTATAAAAATAAAAGCGCAGAAAAAAATCGGGTAATATAAAGCGACTGGTTTGGTCAGCGCCGCCAAACCCAAAAATAAAGCCGTTAAATATAAATTTTTCCGGCTGCCGCCTTGCCAATATTTTATAAAATAAAAATTTACGACGAGAAGCAAGAAAACCAGCAACGTGTCCGGCTCGGTGAGATTTGACCAATAATTTTGAAGCGGGTCCAAAGCGAAAATCAAAGCGGCTAAAAAAGAAATTTTATTATTATTAATAATCAGTCTGCCAATTCTATAAACCAAAACTATGGAAAAACTGGCAATGATATTTTGAAAAGCAATCGCCAGCCATGCCTGATTAGTAAAAAACTGAAAAAAGGCCAGATAAAGAGGATAAAAAATGGTGCGAAAACTATTTAAATAAAAAGGCGGCGCGAGCTCGTTGGAAAAAATTTGATATTGAAAAAGATTCCGGCCCAACTTAAAAAACTCGTAAGCGTCAAAATTAGTGATATAAAAAGAATCAAAGCCGTAATTTCTTAAAAGCAAAAAAAAGAAAAAGAAATGAGCCGACACGGCAATTAAAAATAATATTATCTCTAATCTATATTTTTTAAAATACTCCATTTTAAACTGCTTAATAATAATTTCAAGACTTTCGCGTTTCAACTTTCTTGTCATTGCGAGGAGCCTAGCAGGGCGACGCGGCAATCCCGTATTATTATTAAGGGTTTTGTTATAACCCTCGGGATTGCTTCGCTCGCCTGCTGGCTCGCTCGCAATGACAGCGTGTGGATTATTGTCAAACGCAAAAGTCCCAAATTTTTAAAAAACAAAAATTATTAATGTTTATCTTGCGCCTTTATTCCATTTAAAATTTTAAGCAATTCCGCGCCCAAAACTTCAGTTGAAAAAAGCTTTTTAAAAATTTGGTAGCCATTATTCCCTATTTGGCCGGCTAAATTCGGATTGTTCTTTAATTCCAAAATTTTTGCCGCCAAATCTTTTTCATCCCCGAGGCGGCAGTAAAGGCAATGTTTTTTATCCTCCAAATTAACTTTCATCGCCGGCGCGTCGCCGTTGATCACGGGAATTGCCATGGCCAAACACTCATAAACCTTATTGGCAACCACTCTTTTCGCTTTTTCCGTATCGCCGAAACTTCCCAAGCAGACATTTCCCAAACTGATATATTCGGGCAATTTTTGATAATCTATTTTGCCTAAAAAATTAATATTTTTACAGTCCAATTCTTCCGCCAATCTTTTTACTTCTTTAAAAGTCTGCCCCTTGCCGATTAAATTAAAAACAATATCATCTTCTTTTTCTAAAATTTTTGCCGCTTTAATGATATATTGAACGCCCTGAACGGGAATAAAAGTTCCATGGAAATGAACAACAAATTTTTTATTGCCTTCTTTCTTTGGCAGAGGATAAAAAATTTCATCTTCCGCGCCGATATAAACGCGATAGAATTTCTTTTCCGGCAGATGAAAAGTTTTGACGAAATAATTTATATGCTCTTCAGTATCAAGTAAAATCGCGTCAGCTAAACAACAGGAATGCCAATCCAGAAAATAATAAATTTTCGCTTTCAAACTTTTTTCCGAATAAAGTTTTCTGTCAAAAATCATACAATCGTAAAAAGAAATAAAAGCGTCCAAGACAACGGGTTTTCTGGAAATTAATTTCGCCAGCCAAACAACGCTCTGGCCGGGAAAGCCAACTACCATAATGTCGTAATCATTCCTTATTTTCCAATGAGCCAAAAATAATTTCAAATATTTAAATTTCTCTCCCCTTTTATTGCATTCAATGACTTCGGCGCCGTTTTTTCTCAAGCCGCCGATTAAAATCCTGTTCCGCGAATAATTAGAATCGTAAATGCCAAAATAACAAATTTTTAAATTACTTTGATTCATACAAACTTAAAATTTTATCGATTAAATTATCCAAATTATGATTTTTTATTATCTTTTCCCTTAATTTTTTGCCGATCAATCCTCTTTCCTCAAAAGGCAAATTCATTATCCAAATTATTTTTTCGCTTAATTCTTCCGCTTTGCCGGAAAAAAACAGACGCTCGCTTTTTAAAATATCTTTAAAAGCTTCATTTGAGGTTAAAACTAATTTTTCGCAAGCCATGGCCTCCAAAACCGTTTTATCTATGCTGCCCGTGCGGCTTAAATTTATAAATAAATCGCAATTTTGGTAATAAGATAAAATTTGGTTATGCGAAACAGGCCCTAAAAATTTAATGTAATTTTCTAATTTTTTTTCTTTAACTGATTGTTTTAATTTTTCAAAATATTCTTGTTGTGATTTCAATCCCGGCCCGCCGATAATTTGAAGTTCTAAATTTTTAATTTCTTTCTGAATTAAAATTTCTATGGCATTTATCAAGGTTTCATAATCTTTGACCGGTGAAATTCTGCCTATTGAAAGAATAATAAATTTGAAATTTGCAGTGCCGTCATCCTGAACCCTTCGCTGTCGCCCGAGGGCAGTCTCCGCGAAGGATCCAGTATCTATTTCATTATCCTCGGGATTCTTCGCCTGCTGGCTCAGAATGACAGGAGTAAATATTCCTGTGTCTATCCCGTGCCCAACCGCTTCAATCTTTCCCCTGTCCTTCAAACGGCAACTCTCTTCCGAAGCGGTAATAATTTTATTTGCCAATAAATTAATCAAACGCAATTTCCAAGTTACTTTTTTATGCGTATACCAGCTGATAATTTTTTTTCTGAATAATTTAGCGTAAGGAGCGGCTAAAATCGTGTATTCGGGATTCATATGGCAAAAAACGCCATCAACTTTTGACATTAATTTAAAAGCTAATTTCTGGAAATTCCAAAATTTTCTTAACTTGCCAAACCCCTTTTCTCCGCCCAAAGAATAAATTTCCACATTTTCCGGCAAATCGGAAATATCCCCCTTTTCCAGGCAAATCACTTTTAAATTATCTGTCTTTTCCCCTATTTTCTTAACCCAATCATAAGTAAAACCCGCTAAGGCATCTTTTTTATCTGCTTTTCTAGTAATCATTAAAAGTCGCATATTTTAAATCTTACCATAAAGTCCTTAGAAATAAAATTAAGGGCTTCTTAAACAAGATGCCCTTAATTTATATTAAGAGATGGTTACAAAACTCTTTCGTTGCGAAATTTAGATAGTTTCAGTCAAGGCGAGGAAAACAAGTAAAATGATTTGAGTCGTAGTAGAATTACGGCGAAAATCATTTTGCGCCGTTTGACGAAGAAAATAGCAAATTGCAGCAGAAACGAGTTTTGTAACCATTTCTAAGTGTGAATTTTAAATCTTTTTCGCTTAATTAAAGCTCTGTTATTTCGGCAGATTAATGCTTTCAACTAAACTGCTGATCATTTCTCCATCCGTATAATTTTCAATTTTAGGAATAGTGATAATCAAACTCTTTTTATAGCCATTATTAAGAAAATTATCCCATGATTTAAAACCTCTCTTTTTACCATTTTCAATTAAGTAAATCGCCGAGAAATCAGCATATTTAACTATGCATCCATTGGGGCGACTCATAGACGAATCAATTAAATCGCCTAAAGGATAAGCAAATTTAGAAAGAAGATCGTCCGGCACCCAAGTTACGCGGGTCCATTTCTGGTCATTAAACAATTTTTGATAAATTTCCCCGGATTTTATTGCCCTCAATTTATTGTCCGAGACAAAAAATACGGCGGAAGCGTCTTTGCCATAAACTGATTTGGCTGTTCCTCTAAACATAGAACCATCTCGGAAAGACACGACGTCGCCTTCAGAACATACATTCAAATCATAAGTAGAAACTGTTTTAACCGTGCTAAAATCACTCGGCAATCCCCATGAATGATAAACCGCTGAATGAGGAAAAACATGCCGTTTGCCGCCATAAATCCAGTAAAGCGCTGATTGTCCGCTTGCTTTTACCAAAGATTTATTGGCGATTCCGCAAGTAGTAGTTTTCTCGCCCATGATCGCGAAATAAGTAAAATGGTCAACCGCAACGCTGATTTTATTTTCAAGAGTATTAACACCGCTTGGAACAACTACCCATTTATCAGACGCGCTATCCCAATAATAAACCTTTAGATTGCTTTCATTAAAATCCGACACCTGGGAGTTATTATAAGTGAAAGTAAGAGTTACCGGCTTTAAAAAATTAGCCACCTCGCTTCCATTGGCCGCGGCCGTAAAATTATAGACATAATCGCCAATTATTTCCTTTCCTGAAAGAGAAAGAAAATTTTCCGCGAGAGCGCTTTTTTCTACCGGATAAATTTTTACTTCCGTATTGGCGCTAATCGCGCTTACCGGAATTTCAACAGCCGCGGTTGTATTTTCAATAGTAGTAATAGTTGTTTTCCCTCCGGCCGCCGCGGTAGCGGTAACTTCGCCAGTAGTGGTAGTCGGTATAACTGTTGGCGTAGATGTCGTTGTAGGGGTCGTAATTATTGCATTTGATCCAGCGCCGCTACCGCCAGAAGATATGGAACAACTATCATTTAAAACCGTCACCACAGTTGAGGAAGTCAAGGTAATAGATGAATTTGTTGTTCCGCATTGGACGGTGGCGATATTCGGATTAGTCGTCATTAACTTACTGCTTGGCGAGGTAAGGATAATACTGCCACCTGAATCAATTGTAAGATTAATGGTGCTAATTCCTACTGTCATTGAGTTTATGGCGCTGCCAGAGCTAATATTTATGGTAGTCGCTGGGTCAGTCATGGAAATATAAGTTTCTTGCGAAAAAGTAAAGTCATTAGCTGCCAAAATCGGCTTTGGCAATAGCGCGATAAAACTCACCGCGAGCAGGAACAGCAACATCATTAAAAAAATATTTTTGCGCATAGAAGTATAAATTAAATAACTAAAATCAACCTTTATTCGCAGGAAGTCGCACTGCAACTAATGCCCAGTAAACTAGGAACACAATAAATCCAAGCGCCCCCCTGTCTAAGCTTTAAGCAAGTTCCGTTGCCAGCTGCTCCGCCATCGTAGCTGCCAATGGTAAGAGTGGTGGTGGCGCCAGTAGTGGCTTGCTTATTATAACCAATTACCATATTTCCAGTAGTAGTGGCATTGCCGCTGAAAATAGCGCTTGTAGTGGAAGCCGTGCCGCTTATTACAGCATTTCCTGTGACATATAAAGCTCCATCTAATTCTGTATCATTCTGCACATATAAATCGCCGCCGATTAAATTGATGTTATTAGCTGTTCCGGCGGAACCAACCCATAACGCTACCGTGGAAGTGGCTTTATTATTCACGACTAAGTCCGAAGAAACCGATAAATCGCCGTCATAATTAAAAGCAGAAGGCAGGGTAAACGCTGACCCGACCATAATGTATTTAGTGCTGGTGGCGGAAGTAGAGGTAGCGGCGCCTAAAGTTGTTAATCCAGATACATCTAAAGTGCCTCCGGTGACAATATTAGTGCCGATAGTCGTGGCTGCTTTGACGATAATCACTATTAAGAAAACAGAAATAATAGTAATTAATAAAATTTTAAAAGTTTCTTTTTTATTTTTTATTTGCATATTTTATTTAATTTTAAATTAAAAAATACGATTCTTAATAAAAATAGCTTATTCGCTTGTTTTTATAAAAAATTATTTTTATCAAATTTATAATCATTGATTTCGACCTTTTTATTTATTAATAAAAAAACACAGTTAATAATCCAAATCTAAAAATAGATTCAACTGTGTTTTTATTTTTTTAGTTATACCTCCCTTTAAAATCATTATTTTTTCAAAAACATTTAATAAAGTTATTATAACATATAATTCCAACAATAAAAATTTCCTCTGTGGATAACTTTATTATCTATTAATCTTTAATCTTAAAATAGTAATAAAAAAATTTATAATTTCTCCGCTTGACAATTTTGATTTGCCTTTTTTCCGGTCTAAAAAAGTAATGGGAATCTCTTTTATTTTGAATTTCTGCTTTTCGCATAAAAACAAAATTTCTTCTAAAAAAGAATAGCCATTGCTGGTAATTTTATCTAATGACAATTGTTTTATCACTCTAACTTGATAAGCCCTAAAACCGGAAGTAACATCTTTGGTTTTTAATCCTAAAATCAATCTGGAAAATTGCATCGCGCCGGCGCTGCAAAACTCGCGCCACCAATTCCAGCCTATAATTTTTCCACCCTGAATTCTCCTTGAGCCAACTACTATCTCAAAGCCATCTTCCAAGGCTCTAATCATTTCAAGTATAACCATGGGATGATGCGAGAAATCCGCGTCCATTGTAATCACCATTGAAGCGCCTGCTTCTATCGCCTTCTTAAAACCAACAATATGCGCGCTGCCATAACCTAATTTTCCTTTTCTATGGATTGCTATAATCGGATATTTAAAAGCCAATTCATCTAAAATTTCGCCTGTTCCGTCCGGCGAATTATCATCAATGATAACTAAATTCAAATTTTCAACACCTAAAAAAAATATTTTTTCAACTAAATCTTTAATATTCTCCTTTTCATTATATACGGCAATGCTTATGAATATTTTTTTTCTGTCCATTTGTTTGTAAAAATATAAATAACGCTGATTAAAAAAACTATTAAAGGAATAGCAAAAATAACATAGCTATCCCAAAAAGCGCTTTTATAGCTCAAATAAGTATATAAAAACTGAAAAGAAAAACTAAAAGCGATAAACGGAATTAATTTTTTATAAGACAGCATCACCGGCAAAGACAAAAAAATTAAAGACAGATTAAAAGTAGTTAAATAATACATATCCAAGTGATGGAAAGTCGCCGGCAAAATCAAAGAAATGGCGGCAAAAGAAAATAAAGTTAAATATAATTTTTTGTCTTCAAAATGCTTTTGCCAATATAAAATTCCCAGCAAAGCCAAAAAAGCGATAAACGGCGAAATGTGTATCATATCCATCGGATGCAAATTATTCAGCGGCGAATAATTATGGATGCTGAAATAATTTTGAAAGGCGTAAATTAAATTAGGGATAAAACGTTTTAAATCAAAAAGCTGATTGGCGGTTAAATCATAATGGGCGCCAATCATAATTCTGCCAATCTGCTTATATTGAAAAATTAAATAAAGAGCGGGAATGGCGCATCCCAAAAAAAACTGCTTAAACTTTTTTTTATAAATGAAAAAAGGCAATAAGCAAACAGCAAAAGGTTTTATAATAAAACTTATACCCAAAGACAAAAAAGTCAATTTAGAATCTTTAAACAGCAAATACAAAGTGAGCAGAATAAAAAATAAATAA
Organism: Parcubacteria group bacterium Athens0714_12; assembly: GCA_007378955.1. Taxonomy (GTDB): domain Bacteria; phylum Patescibacteriota; class Patescibacteriia; order UBA2591; family VMGY01; genus VMGY01. Next base: position 8,091 of record VMGY01000022.1, read on the forward strand.
CTTGCCCAGATAAAACCCCGGAAAGCGGGAAAATAATGCAAAGGCATTAAAACATAAATATAACCGGCGAAAACACCCATTGTTTTATTTTTAAAAATTTCTTTAACCGCCAAATAAGCCATCGGAATAGACAGAATGGCGCAGATAATTTCAAAAATATTTATGGAATATTCGGATTTGGTCAATAAATAAATAACCGCGCTGAAAAAAGAAGGGCCATGAAAACCGGGCAAAGAAAAATCCAACCTGCTTTCTTTAATAATAGTTTCAGCGAATTGCTGGTATAAAAAACCGTCGTCCATCTGGACTATTTTGGTAAAAAAGAAAACAACGGACAAAAGCAAACATAAAAATAAAATATGCGCCCAGGGATTGGCAATGATTTTATTATTTTTTAAATTTATCATCTATTTTCCGCCAAAAATTAATAATTTTTTCAATGCTTTCTTTTTGTTCAAATTTTTCTTTCGCGCGCTTTTTGGCTTTTTCGCCCAATTGTTCGGCTAAATTTTCCTCATTCAATAAAAAGTAAATTTTCTCGGCTAATTTTTCCTGATTATTTATCGGCGTTAAAAAACCTGTTTCGCCATTTATAATCAATTCTGAAGCGCCGGTCGTGTCAGTGGCGATAGCAGGCTTGCCCGCGGCCGCGGCTTCTAAAATCACCTTGCCAAAACTCTCGCTCAAAGAAGGCAAAACCAAAAAATCGCACGCCCTATAATAATTTACTAATTGGCTATGTTCAATCCCGCCTAATAATTTTACATTTTCTTCCAATTTATAAATCTTTATCCGCGATTTTATCTCTTCCTCTTCTCTTCCCTGCCCGATAATCAAGCAAATAAACCCCTCGCCTTTCCGCAGGATAGAATTATTATCTTTCTGTTTAATTATATTTAAAGCATTTATTAATAAAGGCAAATTTTTGACTTTATTCAAGGTACCGACGAATAAAATTATTTTTTTATTCTGATATTGATTTTTAATTTTTTCTATTTTTTTCAAATCTATTCTTTCAAATTTTTCCAAATTCACAGGCGTGGGAATCACTCTGATTTTATTTTCAGCAACGCCCAAGCCGATTAATTTATCTTTTATCCCCGCGCTGACAACTCTGAAATAAAAATAATTCAAAAAACTTTCTTTCAGCCAATAGGGATTTTTAAAAAAATCGCCGTGACAATGGATTTCCAGGGGAATTTTAAATTTCTTTTTCAATAAATAGCCGATTAAGCCGGTAAAAAAAGGGTCTTGGCAATCAATCAAATCAATTTTTTTTTGCCGGCAGATTTCTTCGCCGATTTGATAGGCCCTAAAAATATGGTTTAACTTAAACAAAGAATTGGTCGGATAAGCGACAACATTTTCTGAAATTTTATTAAGTCCGGCCTTGCCTTTATTAAAAACAATAATATCCAAACTTTCCGCGAATTCTCCGTATTTTTTATGCCGCTCTAAAGCGTCGCCTTCTTTTTTAAGGCCCAGCAAGCTTTTATCTAAGCTGAACATTAAAATCCGCATAATTATTTATTTAAAACTTCTAAAGTCTCTTTAAACATCCGCTCAAAAGTGAATTTTTCTAAAACTTTTTTTGAATTTTCCGTGAATCTATTCTGTGATTCTTTATCCTGCCATAAATTCCAAATTGCTTTTATCAATTCTTTTTTATTATTATATTCCGCCAATAAACCGTTATAATTATGTTCAATGATTTCCGGATTGCCGCCGATTTGGGTAGTAACAACCGGCAATTCATATCGCATCGCTTCCAAAATAATATGCGATAACCCCTCATAACCCGTATTAAGAACAAATAAATCCGCCGCTTTAAAATAATAAGCCATCTCCGAATGATTAATCTGGCCGATTAAAAAAACATAATTTTCCAGATGCAAATCTTTGATTAAATTTTTCAGATTATCCTCTTCTGGTCCGGAACCGGCAATCACTAATTTAAAGCGGATATTTTTAGTTAATAATTCCGGCATTATTTTAATTAAAACATCAAAACCTTTCCATGGAACCAATCGCCCAGCGGATAAAAAAATATTTCCCTTAATCTTGATTTTATTTTGCGCTTCTTCTTTGTTTAAATCAGAAAAAATTACCGCGTTTTCAATGCTGTTATAAACAACTTTTATTCTATCTTGTCTTACCCCCCACTGGACAATAATATTTTTTAAATAGTTACTGGGAATAATAATTTGCTTGGCGTTTTTAGCCACCCATTTTTCTAAAAATTTTAAAATTTTTATTTTAAAAGGATAGTCTTTTCTATTCTGAAAAGTCTCAATGCTTTCTCTAATATTATAATTTACCTTCGCCTGCTCCCACGCGTAATCGCCGACAATTTTTAAAGCAAATTTTTTATCTAAAATCTTGGCCGCGCAGCAAGCCGGCAGGCCGGAACTGACCGGGCATTGGGCGTAAATCACGTCAAAATCTTTCGCTATTTTCAGCAAGCGCCAAAAATACAAAAAATGCCTTATCCCCAAAGGGAACCGCCGCGAAATTTTTATCAGAGGAAAATCATATTTTTTGGATTCTGAGCCGAGATTAAACTTTGAATTACAAAATGACAGCTTCAGAGGAGGTGAACATGTCTTTTTTGCAGACGCGGCGGCAAGTCCGCAGCGCGAAAAAGACATGTTCACCTCCTGATTATCTATTTCATAATTCACAGGATTAAAATATGTTATCACCCCTGTTTCAAAACCACGATTTTTAAGCTCTTGGGCTAATTTCTCCGTATAAGTAGCCGGCCCGCCTATCTCTGGCGGAAAAATCCCCGTGGCGATGATTATCTTCTTATTCTCCATCATAATTTAGCAAAAATATTACTCATCTGTTCGCTGATTAAATGCCAATCATATTTTTCTTTAGCCAGCTCTTTGCCGTTCGCGGCTAATTTTTGACATAAATCCTTGTCTGATAATAAAAGCCTGATTTTTTCAGCAATGCTTTCGGGATTATTGGTCTGACAAAAAAGTCCCGTTTCTCCGTCTCGCACGAAATCAACAATTCCGCCGACAGGAGCGGCGATAACCGGCAAACCCGCAGCCATTGCTTCTATAAATGAATTGCCAAAACCTTCGGAAAGAGAGGGCCTGATAAAAATATCGGAAATTTTCAAGTATTTAGGCAAATCTTTCTGTAATTTATAATCTAAAAACAAAACTTGATTTTCCAGTCCTAAATCTTTAGTTAATTTTTTCAAACTTGATTCCATCGCCCCCTTGCCGATAATCAAAAATTTTAATTCAAAATCAGTTTTTAATTCTCCCATCGCCTTTATTACATCATCAATAGCGTTTTTTTTCACTAAGCGGGAAGTGGTGATAATAACTTTTTCTTCTTTCTTTATATTTAATTCTTTTTTAAAATTATCCAGCTCATCATCAGAAAATTCCTGGCTGAACAATTTATTATCAACGCCATTAGGGACAATTTCAATCTGACATTTCGCCCCCTGCTCCTTTGCCCAATTCCCTAAATAATGGCTGATTGCTTGGATGTAATTTGCTTCCTGAAAAATTTTCCTGAAAAGAGGCTTGAAAAATCTGGTTCTTTTATTAATATGTTCCAACGAATCTCCTTCCTGCAAAGTCAAAAGAAAGGGCGTTTTGGTTTTTAATTTAAAAAATAAAGCCGCCAAACTGCCATGGGAAGCGATAATTCCCCAAACTAAATTATAAGGATTTTTTTGATGCTCTTTCAAGGCGTTAAAAAAACCAAAAAAAGGCAATAAAAATTTATCAATGGCATGACCTATTCCTATTCTCCTCACTAAAACATTGCCGATTTTTTCTTTTTTAAGTAAATTTTTATCCAATCTGGCGCAATAAAGGTCAAATTCACAATTTTTCGTTTTGTCCGTTATTTCTTTAACCGCCACTTCAGCGCCGGAAATCATCGGAATATAAGCGGTAATAAAAATAACTACCCTTTTTTTCATAAATAAAAAACAAAAAATAATTAACTTTCAAGTATTTTATCACATTTAAGTTAAAAATCAAAACCAGCGTCTATTTTGGCATTTTACAAGTGGATAATTTGTGCAAATCTAAGAGTTGATTTAAAGAAAGAGAAAGAGTAAAATCTATATATCTGTGAATTACGAAATGGGTAGCTCCGAGCCTCCGCTCGGAGCAAGATTAGCTAAGATTGGAGCATCTGCTCCAATCTACCCGCGTATTTTTGTTTTAAAAAACGCATTTCGTAATTCACAGATCTGTAACTTTTAAAGCCAGAAGCCATATGCCGCAAAATTCAATAGAAAAACTCCCTCCGCAAAATATAGAAGCCGAGCAATCCGTGCTTGGGTCTCTTTTAATTGACAAAGAAGCGATTGTTAAAATAGCCGACATTATCAAGCCGGACGATTTTTATAAGGATATAAATAGAATAATTTTTGAGTCCATGCTGAGTTTGTATGAAAAAAGAGAGCCGATTGATGTTTTGAGCTTGGCAAATATTTTAGAAGAAAAAAATCAGCTGGAATTAATCGGCGGCCGGAGTTATTTGGCGACTTTGGCCAATTCCGTGCCCACTTCCGCCCATATAATCAATTACGCCCAAATCGTCCAAAAAAAAGCCACTTTAAGA
>VMGY01000005.1 GCA_007378955.1 Parcubacteria group bacterium Athens0714_12
TTTAGGCGGGACTTTTGAAAGAATTGACGATTTAAACAAAGAAGGCGGGGGTTTAAGAGGATTATCCACCGGCTTTAATGATTTGGATAATATGCTGGCGGGCTTTCAAAAGTCTGATTTGATTATTTTAGCCTCAAGGCCAAGCGCGGGAAAAACTTCTTTGGCGCTTAATTTCGCCCGCAATATCGCCGTAAAAAACAAAAAAATAGTGGGTATTTTCAGCTTAGAAATGTCCAAAGAGCAATTAGTTGACCGATTAATCTGTTCTGAAGCGGGAATTGATTTATGGAAAATGAGGACTGGAAAATTATCGCACCGTGAAGACTCTAATGATTTTACTCATTTAGGCAAAGCTTTTGGCGTCTTGGGAGAAACATTAATCTATATTGACGACTCCCCTTCAGCCACTATCTTGGAAATCAGCACCAAAGCTAGGCGCTTAAAATCAGAGCACGGCCTGGATTTTATTGTCATAGATTATCTTCAATTGATGCAGGGAAGGGCATCAATAGAAAACAGAGTTTTAGAGGTGGCGGAAATCAGTCGCGGCTTAAAAGCGATTGCCCGTGAATTGGACATTCCTGTTTTAGCCCTTTCCCAGCTTTCCCGCGCCGTAGAGTCGCGCCATCCGCCCATCCCGAAATTATCCGACCTTCGCGAAAGCGGAAGCATAGAACAGGATAGCGATGTGGTGATGTTTATTTACCGAGAAGCAATGTATAAAAAAGACACCCCCCGCCGCCACATCGCCGATATTCATATCGCCAAACACCGAAACGGCCCGACCGGCACAATAGAATTATATTTTGATGAAAACCAAGTTGCTTTTAAAAATTTGGAAAAGAAAGAAGACGAGATAGAATTTTAAAAAAATGGCATGTACTCATCCCCTATTCAAAATTTAATTGATGAATTTAACAAGCTTCCCGGCATTGGCCCTAAAACCAGCGAACGGTTTGTTTTTTATTTATTAAAAAAACCAAAAGAAGAAGTGGAAAAATTTATCTGGGCGATTAAATGCCTTCGAGAAAAAATTACTCTCTGTTCCCAATGTTTTAATTTCTCCGAAAAAAATCCTTGTTTCACCTGCGCCAATCCAAAAAGAAACCATTCGATGATTTGCGTCGTGGCCGAACCGCAGGATATCGCCGTCTTGGAAAAAACAAAAGAATACCAAGGCGTTTACTTTGTTTTAGGCGGACTTTTAAATTCCATCAGAGGAATTACGCCGGAAAAATTAAGAATCAAACAATTAATAAAAAAAATTTCTTTGCGGCAACCGCCAGTCAAAGAAATCATTTTGGCTTTAAATCCAAATTTGGAAGGAGAAAGCACGGTTTTGTATTTAACCAAACTTTTAAAAACCCGCGAAATAAAAATAACCCGCTTAGCCCAAGGATTGCCGATGGGCAGCGAGCTGGAATACGCCGACGAAGTAACTTTATCTAACGCTCTAAAAGGCAGAAGAGAAGTTTAATTATGGAGGTTGAACCTCCATAGATTTATTTATGAAAAAACCAATCTTTGCAAAAGACCAAATTTACCATATCTATAATAGAGGAGTGGAAAAAAGAAATATCTTTTTGGATAGTCAGGATTATTTTCGTTTTATTCATAATCTTTTTGAATTTAACGATGAAAATCATTCTTTTAATTTCAACCATTATTTCAACTCTCAAACTATGGAGGTTGAACCTCAATATTTGAAAAAACAAAAAAAACCACGGGAACTCTTAGTAGAAATTCTGATTTTTACTCTAATGCCAAACCATTTTCATCTACTTGTAAGACAAAAAAGAGAAAATGGTATCGTAAAATTTATGCAAAAGTTAGGAACTGGCTATGCTATGTATTTCAATCAAAAACACAATAGAGTTGGCGGGTTATTTCAGGGAAGGTTTAAAGCTGTAATTATAAAAGAAGATGCGCACTTCGCTCATCTTCCCTATTATATTCATGCAAATCCTTTAAAATTAATAATGCCTGATTGGAAAACAGAAGGCGTTAAAGACTATAAAAAAGCGATAAAATTTTTAGAAAATTATCGCTGGTCAAGTTTTTTAGATTATACCGGCAAAAAAAATTTTCCTTCAGTAACTCAAAGAGAGTTTTTTCTTGATATTTTTGAAGGATGTGAAAACTACAAAGAACAAACAAAAAAATGGCTGAAAGAAATGAGCCTGAAAAAATAAAAGATGTGGCTTTAGATTAACTATGGAGGTTCAACCTCCATAGTTGAGATTTTCAACCTTTATTATTATTCTTCCCAAATTTTCTCAAAAAATCCCAAAGGAATTAGTTTGATATTTTGATGGACTGGCTGGCCTTCAGCCACAAAAAATTCTTCAGATTTATAAATTTTATATCCTTTTGCTTTTGCTTCTAAATAATATTTGCCTTGTGGCGTTAAAAAAGAATATTGGCCTGTTTTATCCGTGATTTGCGGATTTTTTTGGTCATATTTTCCCGCTTGCCAAATTTCAAATTTTTCTGTTTGCGGATTGAAAAAATAAATAGTGATTTCAGCCTGCGGAATCCTGGTTTCTTTATCTTTGACTTCCTCGCTAAAAACATATCCTTCCGGGTCAATTAAAATTTCTGTTTCTATTATTTTATCCTCGCCGTCCGCGTAATTAATCACTGTGGCAAGGGAAAATTGACCGGCAACGGGCGGCAATTGGATTTCCGCCTCATAAATTCCGTCTTTATCGGGGTCGCTGTAAATAAATTCGCCAATCAGCCATTCTTTCGCCTGCGCGGCGTCAAAAACCGCGTCAAAAATACCGGCTACTTCTTGGGCTTGCGCGAAGGGAATACTAAGTGTCATTGCGAGGAGCGAACGCAGGGATTTGCTTACATTGTCATTGCGAGGAGCGACTGAAGCGAAGCGGAAAGAGCGACGAAGCAATCCCGTTGTCTGTTGCATTCCCATCGGGATTGCCGCGCTCAACTGCCTGCTGGCAGCCTCGCTCGCAATGACGTTATTATTAGCCCGCGCCGACAAAGATTTAATAAAAATCAACTTTCCCTTAATCTCTTTTGCCGGTTTTATTGGTTTAATAAAAGACTTAAAATTACTGCCGGCTATTAAAACTGCTTGCTCTTTTCCCGCGCTCTTTATTTTAATATTGCCAAAAGACGAAACAAACAGCGGTTTTTCCTCTAAAATTTGTTCTGGCGCCAAAGACGACTCCTTAACAATAATCGGCGGTTCTATTGGCTGAACTTCTGTCGGCGGACTTGGCGGCTGTTTTTTCTCGCGCGTCTTTACCTCGGGTTTCAAAACTAAAAATATTTTCTTGCCTGTCTTATTTAAAGCAATAGCCGTATTTTTAACTGCCGTGGCAATGCCGCGGACAATCTTTAAAGAAAAACTCTGAATATTTTGGCCGGTTCCTTTAATTATTCTAAAACTGGATTGAAAAATTCCGCGGACAATAATCACTCCGGATTTTCCCAAATCTTTGCCCGCTTCTTTAATTTCCAGAAATGGATTTTTAATTACATCTTCAAAATCAGAGAAAGCCAATTCTTTGATTTCCTGATAACTATCTTTCAAATTCTGCCCAATCGCCTGCCAATTTTTTTTAATCTCTTGCCTAATAGAAATCTTTTCTTTGATTGGCGATTCCATTATTGGCTTTTCAATAATTGGCAATCCTTCTTTAGAAATAATTTCTTCAATCGGAGTGATTTTTTCCGGAATAATTTCTCCCGGGGGTTCTTTTGGAATAATCTTTTCCCATTCTTTAACCGGCCGCTCAATTTCTTCCCATTTTATTGGCAAAACCGCGGGAATCTCCGGCGTTGTTGTTATCTCTTTCTCTATTATTTCAAAATAAATAATTTCTTCGGGGCTGAAATTTCCCGCCGCGTCTTGAGATTTAATAATTAATTTATGTTTGCCCAATTTTAACGGGGTAATAATTTTATATGACCACTTGCCTTGTAAATCCGTCAGTGTCTGATAAAAAACGAAATCATCAAGACTGATAAAAATCTTACTGTCGGGTTCAGCCGTCCCGGAAATAATCGGCGTCTTTTCTAAAATTTGCTCGCCATCGGCGGGATAAACAATAATCAAACCATCCGGCGACAAAGTGTCTAAAATAATAGAATCTGAAATCACTTGCGAGGCAACGCCGCCCGGACTTCTGAATTTGGCGTAGACATTTTTCACGCCGTCGCCTATCTCCAAATACCAAATTCTATTCTCTTGATAATTTTCCCAGCTAATTCCCTCAAAACTTTCTTTATTGGAAACAGCCATTTGGCTGGCGTTTTCAGCCGACAAACTTAAAACAACTCTTCTGGAATAAGTATATAACGCGCCTTTATCAATCAGTAAAGAAGCTGGTTTCCGCTCTGTCGCCTGCTCCCCGGAAACCACTTGCGGCGGTGGCGGCAGGCCAGGTCCGCCACCTGCCGTCATACAAGCAGACGTATTAAAAGTACAATTAGAACTGCATCCTAATGTCCCAGCGGTAAAACCCCGGCTTAAACAAGTTGCTCCACCCAATAAAGAGCCGTCGCACTGCTCCCCTGTTTCTAAAAGTCCGTTGCCGCAAGTCAAAGTAACCCAATTTGTTTTTACTTTATAATCCACGTCAACGCAAGAGCCGGTTTTAAGACAATTAAAAACAATCCAGCCGATGTTTTCACCCCAAGCGTATCCGTTAAAATTTCCCACTGAATCAATGGTTACGCCGCCGTAAGTTGGATTAAAATTTATCCAACCCGTATTCTCGCCCCAACCGTAGCCAGTCAAATTCCCGTTAACATCATTACTCACTCCGCCGTAGACAGGGCTTAAATCAATCCAGCCGGCATTTTCAGCCCAAACATAACCGGAAAGGCCGGTATCTGTTACTTGCACATTGCCTTCTGAACTGCCAAAATTAAGCCAGCCGATATTTTCACCCCAAGCGTATTTATAATTCGCGTCAATAGTTCCCGTAGTTTCCGCCGCAAACGCAAAATTAACAGTTATCAACTGCCCTATTAAAGCAAAAAGTAATATGATAGTAATAAATTTATTTCGCCTCATTAATTTCATTGAGATGGTTACAAAACTATTTCGCTACGCAACTTATTACGCAGTAGGTCTATTTCGCCTGTATAATAATCTTGTTCGCGATAGAAAAAATTTCTTTTTTAAAAAATTTTTTAACCTCCCGCCAGCCGGCTTTAAAATAAATTTCCGGCTCTGGATCGTCTTCGGCGTCTTCAAAATACGCCAAACTCTTTAAGATATGATGAAAATTATGAGCGACAGAGGGATATTGAGCGGGCAGTCTTTTGATTATATTCTCCAGAGATTCAATGTTTTTCGCGCACCAATACGCGTCAAAAAAATCTCTTTTTTTGCCTCGCTGGGATATGGCAATAATCTTCATCACGGCAATGTCAATCGGTTGAAGTATTTTGATTGAGCCATACCGAATAAATTCTTGTTTGGGAATAAAAAAGGGATAAGCGATAAAACTTGCCTTCGCGCCGAATAATTCGCCATATATGGTATTATCTTCTTCAAAATTAATCTTCCAATTATCATTGCCAATGAAATGAGTTATAATCGCGCTTGATTTAAAATTAGCATTTTGATTAAAAAAATCTAAATCAACCGATTTGCGACAACCTGTTTGCAACGTTAATGCCGTGCCGCCGGCTAAATACCATTTAGATTTTAAAAGCCACTTTTGTTCAGACAAAAAAACAAACGCCTTTTTTGTTTCAGACGGCAAAATTTTTGAATTGATATCTATTTGTTTTTTAAAAGCAGTGTCCACAAATTTTTAGTTCTAGGCCTTAATGACCTTGATTTTGCTACGACTTTTTTGAGTAGCGGCTTATCATAAAAATCATAAAGCCACTTAACTTCTTTGTCATTGCCAAAATCCAAAATACGCTCAATAACATATTGGGCATTTTTTTTCGCGTCTATTTTGCGCGGATTGACATCCCAGAATAATACTTGTCTAAATTTCATATGCTTATTTTATCAAAATTTACCGCGACTTGCAATTTTTCAAATTGGTATATTATACATTGATAACATATAATATTTAACAAATATTTCAAAATATCCGTCTATGTAATTATTATACTTTATCTTGCCCATTTTTGCCAACCGCCGATCATTCTGCCAATTTCGGCCATTTCTTTTTGGGCTATCGTAAATGCTGATTATACTGATTTTATTATCAGTGATATCACGGATTAAACCTGCCTATGTTATAATAAAATATAATCGTTTTTCATTTCCTCTATGAATAATTATACCACAAAATCCGATATACCGCATTACGAGAGAGAGAGAGAGAGAGAGAGAGTAAAACACACGCTACCAATTTTTTCAACTTTCAAAATCTCCTCAAAGCGTATTATCAATGCCGAAAACGGAAAAGAAAAACTGCCAATGCCGCTAAATTTGAATTAAATTTTGAAAAAGAACTTCTAAAACTGGAATGGGAACTGAAAAATCATACTTATCAGCCCGGCAGGTCAATCTGCTTTATTGTAACTGATCCCAAACCGCGCGAGGTTTTTGCCGCTGACTTCCGGGACAGGATTATCCACCATCTTTTAATAAATTTTTTGGAACCGATTTGGGAACCAAAATTTATCCATCATTCTTACTCCTGCCGCAAAAACAAATTCTGCAGCACATTAACAAGGGAATAAATTTCATCGGCTATATTATCAAACCGCATTACACTCTTGTCAGAAGGCGGATTGTCAAAAATCTGAAAAGAAAATTATGGCAATTCAATCTTTCCTTGCGTTATTGCATTTTTCCCTGTCATTGCGAGCGAAGCGAAGCAATCCCGAGGCAAGACGCGACAAACCAACGGGATTGCCACAGTCGGTCGCCTGCTGGCGACCTCCTTCACAATGACACTTCTAAGTTGTCATTGCGAGGAGCGACTGGAAGGAGCGACGAAGCAATCCCGTTCGCTAATCCTCGGGATTGCTTCGTCGCCTCTGCTGAGGCTCCTCGCAATGACAGCGATGAACAATTAAAACAAATCCTCTCTGTTATCAACTCTTATTACGGACAATTTAAGCATAGCAATACTTTTAATTTACGAAAACATCTTTATCAAAAACATTTTGGGATTTTAAAAAACTATCTTGAGCCGGCTGACCCCGTTAGATATGACTATTTCAAAATCAAAAATTTTAAAAAAATAAAAATCTAACGGGGCTGATGAAAATTTCAGTCATTTTAAGAAACACGATATCCGCGATTCAAAAAAACTCAATGAAGCCAAAAGTTTTTTATGATTATTGCCAAGAGAGCTAACGAACGCAACGCGAGTCATAAGTATTAGTCTTAAGATTGTTGTTCGTGTTGCCGTTGTTCAAGTTCACGTTCCACGCGTTGTGGGTATTGTTAGATTTAGTAGTGGCTGACCAAAAGTTGTTACCGGCGTAAATTTTTTTCCGCTATTTTTCCTTAACTGAATCAATCTTTGCCAAAGCAAAGTATAATTCAATTGATACTTTATCCCGCAGTACTACGGGAAGCGGAATCGCAATAATTCTCAAACCCGCTTTTTGTTTGTCCTGCAGACGCGGGACTAAAACAAAAATTCTGGCTTCATTGAATTTTCCTTTTCAAATTATCAAAAAACCATTTTTCCCAACCAAATACCTGTTTAGAAATTTCCTCTAAAAAACGGCTTAAAAATTCTAATTTTTTAACATTAATTACTTTCAAATCATAAGCCACTCTTAAATGAATTTTTAATCGTTCAATCCTCGCATTTATTTCCGAAAAATAAATCCCTTTATCTTCCTTGGAATTAGTTACAACAATCCAATCCAAAAGTTCGCCAACTATTTCTTTTAATTTTTGACCCAATGAATATTTATATTCTCTGGGAAAATTATGTGTCGTGCGATAAATTTCAAGATTTAAATCATATCCCTTTTGAAAAATTGGCAGATGAATATAACGCGACATATTCCTCCTTAAATATATACGCTAATAATGCCGAATCGATGTTTTATTAGTTTTATAAAAAAATAATTAAATTAAAAAAATCATAAAATTATAAAATATTGCCAAGGGGGCTAACGAACGCAACGCGAGTCATAAGTATTAGTCTTAAGATTGGCGTTCGTGTAGCCGTGGTACAAGTACACGTCCCACGCGTTGTGGGTACCGTTAGATTTAGTAGTAGCCGACCAAAAGGAGTTACCGGCGTGGGGTATAACGGTTGAGGAGCTCCATGACCCGTCAATATACGCTTGCATCAATTCTTTTTGGTGGGGTAAACGCCAATTGCCATCTCCTAAGGCCTTACAACCGGTAATGTTCGGGGTGCTGGTTGCTGTAACACATCGGCAGGCATCATTACCGTCAGCAGTGCAGGTTCCTGGGTTTGCCCAACTTTCCGGCGCCCAGCAATTATTCGCCCACCACCAATTATGATCAGTTCCACTGTCTAAATAATCAGACCAAATTTGTCCTGTATTATTGTCTTGATAGCAAACATCGCCCGCGCAAGCCGTAGAATCTCCTGTTTTGCAATAATTATTAGCCGCAGCGCATTGGGTCCAAGAAGCGGCAAAACTATCAGTCGGTCTTGCCCCGGCATCATTATAATCATCTACTCCGCCTAAGGCTTGAGTATAAAAAGCAAAATCTTCCACCGGACTGGTCGCCGAGCCATTTTTTATATTCACCACTGAAAACATATTTCTGTTATTCAAATATTCCAGCCGTTCTAAAATATTTCCGTCTATATTGGCGGAGATGGTGGTTGAACTATATCCGGACTTAGCGAGCGCGTCTAAATATTCGGCTCTGGTATAAGTCCAAGTGGTGGAGCTCGCCAAGGCGGTGGAAGCCGGCGCCGCATAATCATAGAGCGTTTTCTGCCAGCCGAAAATATTAGCGGTGCTGGTGGCTGATGTGGAAGTGCCGATCGCGTCGTGCGTATACGCCTGCCCGGCGAATAAACTTGTTGAAGTGGCAGGGGTGGAAGTGTTCCAGCCGATTAAATAAGCGATACTGCCCCAAGCCCGAGTAGTTGAAGCGGTGGAGCTGGAAACAAGATATTTGAGGTCGGAATTGAGAAAATTTAAGTATTCCGCTCGGCTGTTAGTCCATAAAGCAGTGGTTAACGCAGTGGAAGCCGGCGCGGTATAATCATAAAGAGTTTTCTGCCAGCCAAAAAGAGTTAAGGTGCTGGTGGCAACAGTGGAAGTGGCGATGGTGTCGCTAATCGCTTCCAAGCTGTCTGTGGTTCTGCTAAAAGTGTTATTGCTGTCTTTTGAAGCCATATCCAATAAGGAATGCATGGTGGCGGCCGGGCTTGCCGAAGGCGTTAAACTGCCGGCGTAAGCGATCACCGTAATCACCAACACGGAAATAACCACAATCAACCCGTCAACAGCCAATTTATGGAGGTTCAACCTCCATATTGAGGTTGAACCTCCATATTCTTGTCCTTTTATCCTCTTGGATAATTTTTTTAGATAATCCTTTTTGTTTATTTGTTTCATAATTTTTCTCCAATAAAAAAACACTATTAAAAACAGTGTTTTAAAAATATTTTAAAATTAAAAATTCGTAAGCGAAATTTACTCTCTCTCTCTCTCTCTCTCTCTCGTATTGGTTATTTTATTCCCTTTGCTCATATTTTAAATTCTACCACAAAATAAAAAGCAAAAAAATTAACGAACAGTTGAGATAAATTCTTCAACATCTTTTAACCTATTTTGTAAAACATCATAGACAATATCATAATCTATTTTTTCGTAATCGTGAGCCATCACATTTCTAAAACCTGTCATTCTCGCCATTTTTTCCGTCAATTCATTAGAAATCATTTTTTGTTCGTTTAAGATATAGAAACTTTCACTCATCGTGGATGGTTTGCGAAAATTTTTAGCGGAAACAATCGCCTCCGCCAAATCTATTACTGATTGGACGAGTAAATATAAGTATCTTTCCACCGCTCCTCTAATATTTATATCCCGCTCTATTTCTTTTCTTGAATAATTTTTATAATTCTCTAAAATTTTCAGGTATTTTTTAACAGCGCTGATTTTATTTTCAATGGCGGACAATTTTGTCATATTTTACGCTTTAGTTAAATTATGCCGCAAAAGCAAACTATGGAAATCAAAATATTCATTTAAAATTTTTGGCTCAATTAAAACCTTATACGGCTCCCGCTCAAAAATTAATTTTCCTTCTTTAATTATATTGTATTTCAATTCAGGCCCTTCGGCAACATTCAAAACAACTAAATCCACTTTATCTGTCTTAAGCGTTCGGGATATTTTATCCATTAACTCGCACCTAAGATCAAAAATCTTTTTTTTATTTTTTTCGGCGAAATAAACGGCGAAATCGTAATCGCTCATTGGACCTTTTTTATTTTCCGCCGTTGAACCGAATAAATAAACCAAACCCACTTTTTTTAAAGAGCGAAAAACAGGAGATAAAATTTGAGAGATTTCTTTAATGCTTAAATCTTTCATTGCAAATTTTGAAAAAATGCCGAAAAAATGTCAAGGTTGAACCTTGATATTTTCACCGAGTTGGTTAAATTTTTGTGATTTTGATTTTTGTATAAAGGGGATGATAGCCTCTTTTTTTTCTATACCTGACTTTTGCTTTGAATTTAATGACCGTCACTTTTTCACTTCTTCCTTGTTCTAAAATTTCCGCTTCCACTTTCGCATTTTCCAAATAAGGCTGCCCTATTTTTACGCTTTCGTCATTTTCAGCCAATAATAAAACTTTATCAAAAACCGCCTTCTTTTGGTCGGAAGGTTCTATTTTATCAATCTTAATAATATCTCCTTCTTTCACTTTATATTGTTTTCCTCCGGTTTCAATAACGGCAAAATTCATATTTTTTAATTAATCTATTCAAAAATTTAGTTTTTATGTTATTTTTTATATTCTACGCTTTATTTTTAATTTTGTAAACCCCCACCAAAAAAATAGCCAAAACAGCCATTAACCCCGATAAAATCCCCATCGTGATTAACTTGCCTGAACTCTTAAGAAAAAAAGTTGATAAGCCGAAAATCAGAGATAAAAAATAAAGGAAAACCACTGCTTGGCGCGGTGATAAGCCAATATCCAATAATCTGAAATGCAAATGTTTTTTATCGGCCAAAAAAGGAGAATGACGCTCCCAAAAAACGCGGCGGGCAATCACCCAAATCACATCAATGACCGCGATGCCCATTACCAATAAAGTGGTGGCGAATTTTCCTCCGGAAATAATCGCTAAAACTCCCAGCATAAAACCGCAAAAAGTGCTCCCTCCTTCGCCTAAAAATATTTTAGCCGGATGCCAGTTGAAAATTAAAAAACCTAAACAAGCGCCGGCTAAAATTATCGCCAAAAGCCCGACTTCCGGCTGATAAAAAATAGTAAAAAGGCAAAGCCCGAAAATAATCAGGCCGCCGATGGCGGTGATACCGGAAACCAAGCCGTCCAAACCGTCTAAAAATTTAGTGGTGTAAATCATTCCCAAAAGCCAAAAAAAAGTCAGTAAATCAGCTGGCCAAGAAAAATAATAAGGCGCTCCTTGAAAATTCAAAATAAAAAATTTATTTAATTCTAAATTAATTATTCCGTTGAAAGGATTAGTGATGTATTTAACGCCGATGCCGCTGGCAATAATTGTCAAAACAGCCAGTAAAGGAAAAATAAATTGTTTCTTGGGCGGCAAATTATATTTATCATCCAAAAAACCCCCTGATATTAAAAACAAACCGGCGATAAAAATTCCTATCAATTGCTTTAAAGCGATTGACTTCCCTAAAATATAAGGCGTAAAAAAAGTGAAATAAGCCAAAACAATGAAAAAGCTTAAAAAAATAATTAAGCCGCCCAATAAAGGAATGGGGTGGCTGTGAATTTTTCGAGGGCTGGGATAATCAACGATTTTATTTTTTAAAGCAAATTTGCGGACAAAAGGAGTGAGAATCGCCGCCAATAAAAAAGTTGAAATAAAAGCTGAAAAATAATTCATATATTGAGATGGTTACAAAACTCATTTCTGCTGCAATTTTATCTTTTCAGCTGCGACTTCGTCAGCCAGCGTAAAAAGATTTTCACCGTAGCTTTGCTACGTACCATCTCATTATACTTTAAAGAGGCTAAAACCTCTACTCCCATTTGTCATTCTCTTTTAGGGATTAAAGATTTTAGTCTCTTTCTAAATAACTCTCTAAAATAATCATTGCCGCTTTTTCATCTCTATTCTTGGCTGACAACTTATCCGCCATTTTGCTGGTTAATCTTTCATCTTCTTCAATAATCGGTATCTCAAAATTTTCTTTTAATAATCCAGTAAATTCTCTCACTTCTTGAGTCTGGACAGTTTCTTGTGAATTTAAACTTAAAGGCAAGCCGATAATAATTTTTTCAACCTTTTCTTTTTGGCAAATTTTTTTTAGATTTTTCAAAAAAAACTTATCATTAACTAAAGTAAGGTAAGGAAAAACTATTTTTTGTCTTTGGTCGGTAATCGCCAACCCGATTCTTTTTTCGCCGTAATCAATGGCTATAATTTTGGACATAAATATCAAACAAATTACAAATTCTAATGACCAAAATTTAAAACAAAATATTAAATGGTTTGGAGTTTATAATTTGGTCCTGAATTAAGTTCAGGATTGAATTTGTTTGTAACTTGGTGCTTGTAGTTTGTGATTTATTTTGTCAATATCTCGCATCCATTCTTAGTCACCGCGACCGTATGCTCAAAATGGGCGGATAAACTTCCGTCCGCGGTAGAAATTGTCCAGCCATTTTTTGATATTATAATCTCCTTGATTAATCATCGGCTCTATGGCAAAAGTCATTCCTTGCCTTAAGATGATGCCGGTTTTTCCTGCGCCAAAATTAGGTATTAACGGATCTTCATGCAGTTTTATGCCGATGCCATGGCCTGTTAAATCCCTCACCACCGAAAAGCCGTTCTTTTCCGCATAATTTTGAATAGCTGAAGAAATATCGCCTAAATAATTTCCATCTTTTACTTGCTGTAAACCTTTAATTAAAGCGTTTTTAGTTGATTTGATTAATTTTTTAGCTTGATTATTAATTTTTCCTATTCCCACGGTCACCGCCATATCCGAATAATACCCCCGATATTTTATGCCTAAATCCAAACCAATAATGTCGCCTGATTTTAAAATTTTTTTAGCCGAAGGAAAACTATGCACCACCTCGTCATTCACCGAAGCGCAAAGAGCAAAAGGATAATTTCTATAATCTTTAAAAGCCGGCGCGGCTTTGAATTTTTTTATTTCTTCTTCGGCAATGCTATTCAATTCCAAAGTAGAAACTCCCGGCTTTGCCGCCTTAATAACTTTTTTTAAAATTAACGCCAAGATTTTCCCGCCTTGGCGCATTATTTTTATTTCTTCTGAATTTTTGATTGTAACCATATGCGCGTATTTAAAAATACGGGATTGCCGCGTCGCCCCGACTCGCGTCGAGACTCCTCGCAATGACAGGGTAAAAGAGTGTCATTGCGAGGAGGCAGCAGGAAGATCCTTTCGCTTCACTCAGGACAGGCTCCGCAATCCCGTGGTTCCCCGCAATGATATTATTTAATTTTTAATATTCTTTAAAATATCCTCTTTTACTTTTTCAACACTCTGTTCGCCATTAATCTCAATTAATTGCTTTTTTTTCTTAAAATAATTAATAACCGGCAAAGTCTCTTTTTTATAAATATTCAATCTCATCACAATCCTTTCCGGCGTATCGTCTTTTCTGACATAAAGCGGCCCACGACATAAAGGGCATTTTTTCTGTCCCTTTTTTACATTCTTGCCAATTATAAAAGGTTGGTTGCAGGCATTGCAAGTCATTCTAATCGCCAAACGTTTCAACGACTCTTTTTCATTTATATTAACAATAAAAACATAATCAATCTTCCGACCCAAGTTATTCAACATTTTTTCCAGATTTTTCGCTTCCGGCAAACGTCTTGGGCTGCCGTCAAAAATTATGCCTTGATTGGCGGAAAGCGATTGAACCCTCAATTTAAGCATTTTTATAATCCAGGCATAGGGCACTAATTTCCCTTGCTGATTGATGGTTTTATCCACTTTTTTAGAAAACTCGCTTGAACCGGCGGCAATTTCCCTTAACATATCGCCGATTTCAAAATGCTCTAAATTAAATTTTTCCGCCAGTAATCGAGCTTGAGTCCCTTTGCCCGACCCCTGCGGCCCTAAAATAATAATATTTAATCCTTTCATATTGCTTTTATCTTACTACATTAAACAAAAATAAAAAAGCTCCTTTAGGAAACTTTGCGAAATCTCCGTAAATTACGAAATTCAATTTTATAAACAAAATCTTATGGGTAGATTGGAGCCTCTGCTCCAATCATAATTGTAGCCCCGAGCAGAGGCTCGGAGCTACCCATTTCGTAATTCACGGAACAATCTATTCTACAACCCTTCATATTCCCGCATCGTCATCTGCGATTCAATCTGTTTGATGGTTTCAATAACCACGCTGACAATAATAATTAAACTCGCGCCGCTAATGGCAATAGTAGTAATGCCTAAAATCGGCTGGATAATCAAAGGCAAAATCGCGATCGCGCCCAAAGAAAAAGCGCCGGCTAACATAATCCTGTTGCTGACATTAGTTAAATATTCTCCGGTGCTTTTGCCAGGGCGAATACCGGGAATAAAACCGCCCTGCTTCTGCAGATTCTCGGCGATTTGTTGGGGATGAAAAACGATGGAAGTATAAAAATAAGTGAAAGCCACCACTAAAACAAAATAAATGCCCGCGTAAAAAACTTGGTTTTGAAATAATTGAATAATAAAATGGGCAAAATTTTGAATCCAAATGTATTTCACTCTGGTTAAAAATTGCGCCACCAAAGGCGGAAATAAAATAAACGAAATAGCGAAAATAATCGGAATCATTCCCACTTGATTAATCCTTAAAGGCAAATAAGTGTCTGTGCCGCCGTACATCCGCATTCCCCTGATTCTTTTGGCGTAAGAAACCGGAATATTTCTTTGCGCTTCGCCGACAAAAACAATCCCGATTACCGTGGCAATCATCAAAGCGATAAAAATAATCAAATTGATAATTTGCGAAGGGTCAAAAACCATAATTGTCCTTTGGACCATTGCCGGATAATCCACCACAATTCCCGCGAAAATCAATAAGGAAATTCCGTTGCCTACTTTTTTCTCGGAAATAAGCTCTCCCAGCCAAACTAAAAACATCGTGCCGGCAACCATTGTAATAATCATCGTGGCGATTCGGAAAAAATCCAATGAAGGCAAGATTTGCTGTTGCGCCCGGGATAATAAAATTATCATCGCGTATCCTTGCAGTATCGCCAAGGGCACGGTCGCTATTCTGGTATATTGGTTTAATCTTTGCCGTCCGCTTTCCCCTTCTTTGGTAAGTTCTTCCAAAGCGGGAATAATCATCGTCAATAATTGAAAAATAATTGAAGCGGTAATATAGGGGCCGATTCCCAAAGCAACGACTGAAAATCTTTCCATCCCGCCGCCGGACAACATATTCAAAAGGCCCAAAATTTGATTAGACTGAAAAAATTCTTTCAAATTAGCGACATTTATTCCCGGCATGGGAATATGCGCGGCAATTCTAAAAATTACCAAAATAAACAAAACAAAAAAAATACTTTTTCTTAAGTCTTTGATTTTCCAAATTTTTAATAATCCTTCAAACATAATTATATTTTTATCGCTTGTCCGCCTGCTTTTTCTATCGCTTCTTTCGCTGATTCAGAAAAATCATTTAATTTAACCGTCAACTTTTTAGTTAATTTTCCTTTTCCTAAAACTTTAATCTTCCTTTTGGAATTCATTATTAAACCTTTTTCCAGCAAGCTTTTCGCGTTAACTGTTTCATCGTCTTTAAATCTTTTTTCCAAATCAAGTAAATTAACAATCTGGGGTTTAGGATGAATGCTTCTAAACCCTTTAAGTTTAGGAATTCTATTAAGAGTGCTTTTAATTCCCAATAATTTCAACCCGCCTCTGCCGCCGCTCCTGGCTCTTTGCCCTTTCATGCCTCTGGTGGAATAATTTCCATGCCCGGAGCTATTGCCTCTTCCCACTCGTTTCTTTCTTTTCTTTGACTTCGGAGTTGGTTTTAAATTATATAAAGATAATTCCATATTATTTATTGGACCCGCGGCGCAAAAATTTTTTCTATTGCAAGACAAAAAATTATTACGCAACGGATCTATTAATTTTTAATTTTCTCGTCTTGTTTTTTGTTTTTATCGCTTTTTTTCTCTTTTTTCAACAAGCTTATTTTTTTTAAAGCATTGATCGTGGCCCTGACATTGCTAATCTTATTTCTTGACCCCAGCATCTTACTGACAACATTTTTTATTCCCGCTAATTCTAAAACTATTCTTATTGAACCGCCGGCTTTTACTCCGGTTCCCTTAGGCGCTGGTTTTAATAAAATTTCCGCGGCGCAGTATTTTTCTTTTATCTGATAAGGAATAGTTTCTAAATCATCTAACGAAATTTTTATTAATTCTTTTTTCGCGTTGCGAGTGGCTTTTTCAATGGCAATCGCCACGTCCGCTCCTTTTTCCGTTCCCTCCCCTATTTTTCCTTTTCTATCGCCCATAACAATACAAGCTCTGAATGAGAGTTGTTTTCCTCCCTTAGTAACTCTGGTCACGCGCCTTAAATCTATTAATCGCGATTCTATTTCCTCTTTTGAATTATTTCTATTAAACCTTGGCATAAATTAATTTATATATGAATAAAAACTAAAATTTCAAGCCCCCTTCTCTGGCTCCTTCAGCTAAAGATTTTATTCTTCCGTGATATTTATAGCCGCCTTTATCAAAAACTACCTGGCTTATTTTCTTTTCTATCGCCTTTTTGGCTATTAACTTTCCCACTTCTTTGGAAATCTCCTCCTTTTTTTTCTTGCCTTTATCTTTTATATCATGATCGCTGGCTGCCGCCAAAGTTTCACCTTTTTCATCATTTATCAATTGGGCGTAAATATATTTTAAACTTCTAAATACTGAAAATCTTGGTTTTTCTTGAGTACCAAAAATCTTGGCTCTGATTCTTTTGCGCCTTTTATTCCTTTTATCTTGTTTTATTTTTTGTAAACTTTTTTTCATATATTTCTTTGAATTAAAAAATAACGGTTTCAAGGGAGGTGGATATGTCTTTTTTGCAGACGCGGCGATTAGTCCGCAGCGCAAAAAAGATATGTCCACCTCCTGATTATTTATTTCATAATTCAGGGATATTTATAAAATTTTTAAGAAAGCCCTTTATTTCGCGCCGATCGCTTTAGCGGCCTTGCCCGCTTTTCTTCTAATCACTTCGTCGCTGTATTTTATTCCACTTCCCTTGTAAGGCTCCGGTTTTCTTAATTTCCTTATCCGCGCGGCGGTTTCTCCCACTAATTGTTTGTCTATGCCAAAAATACTGACAACATTTTTTTCCGCTTTAATCTCTATTCCTTGAGGAATTTTAAATTCAATGGAATGGGAAAATCCTATATTTAAAATTAATTCTTTATCTTTAACTTGGGCCTTAAAACCTACCCCTATAATTTCCAACTTTTTTTCAAAACCATCTTTAACTCCTTTAAGCATATTGGTAATTAATCTATAAAAGGTTCCTTGCAAAGCTTTTTGTTTTTTTTCTTTTTTATCTTTTATCTCAACCATCAAATTGTTCTTATCCTGCTTGACATCAACAAAAGGATGAATTTTTAGCTTTAATTCTCCTTTTGGCCCTTTAACGGATATTAATCCCTCTTCTATTTTTATATTTATATCTTCCGGAACAATAATTGGCTTTTTTGCTAATCTAGACATACAAAATTATTATATTTATGAATATATCTTACAAACAATTTCTCCCCCTAATTTTCTTTTTCGCGCGTCTTTTCCCGTCATCAAGCCGCGCGAAGTGGAAACTACCACTAAACCAGGCCCTTCCACTACTCTGGGAATTTCTTTTGTTCCTCTATAAATTCTTCTGCCTGATTTACTGATTCTTTTTAAGTCCTGAATAACTGATTTATGTTCTTTATCATACTTTAAAGATATTTTTATTTGGCCGTAATTTTCTTCTTTTTTCTCTACTTTTCCGACAAAATTTTCTTTTTCTAAAATTTTAGCGATGGCAAATTTCGTTTTTGAAAAAGGAAAAACCACTTCGCTTCTCTTTCGAGCGACCGCGTTTCTGATGATGGTTAACATCTCGGCGATTGGATCGGTTGTAGTCATAAAATTATTAAAAATTCTTGAATTATTTTATATTAATTACTTTGAATTACGAAATAGGCTGAGTAGGAGGCGCGCTCATATCTTTTTTGCAGACGCCCGTCATTAGTCCAAAGGCTAAAAAAGATAGGAGCGCGCCCTGAATAATGAATTTCGTAATTCAAGCTAATTATGAAATTTTTACCATGAGGCCTTTCTGACTCCAGGGATATCGCCTTTATCAGCCAATTCTTTAAAGCAAATTCGACAAATTCCAAAATCGCGCATATAGGCGCGTTTTCTGCCGCAACGCCAACATCTTAAAACTATGCGTGATTTATATTTTGGTTTTTTTCTTGATTGCGCTTTTTGTGCTTCGGTAGCCATAAAATTATTATTCTCCAAAAGGAAATCCTATTAATTTTAATAATCCGAAATTTTCTTCTTTATTTTTGCCTTTTACCGTGATTACTATTCCCAAACCGCAAACTCTTTCTATTTCATTAATATTTACTTCCGGAAAAACAATATGTTCTTTAAAACCGATGCTTAAATTACCGCTCTTATCCAAACTTTTTTTATCCAAGCCTCTAAAATCTCTTACTCTGGGTAAAGTAATATTAATCAATTTTTCAATAAAATCATACATTCTTTGGCCGCGTAAAGTAACCATTAAACCCACTAATTGGCCCTGTCTTAATTTAAAACCGGAAATTGATTTTTTGGCTATTCTTTTTGCCGGCTTTTGTCCCGTAATGCGAGTTAAAACATCTTCCGCCAATTCCTGTAATTTTGAATCCTTGCCTGCTTGGTTTATATTTAATCCAACATTAACTGTAACTTTTTGTATCTTCGGCGCCGATAAATCATTTTTAAATCCAAACCTTTTCTTCATTTCCGGAATTATTTGTTTTATATATTTTTCTTTTAATCTCATCTTCATATAATTAAATTACTTCTTCGCATTTCTTGCATATCCTTACTTTTTTGTCATTATTCAATTCTTTATATCCAAGTCTAACCAATTTCCCGCATTTAGGACAAACAATCATTACATTGGAAATATTTAAAGAGGCGGGGAATTGCATTCTTTGCCCCTTTTCCCCTTCTTTTTTGGGCTTGGTGTTTTTTATTCTCAAATTCAAACCTTCAACTATTACTTTATTTTCTTTAGGCAATACTTTAAGGACTTTTCCTTTTTTTCCCGAATCTTTTCCGGTTATAATTTTTACATTGTCGCCTTTTTTTATTTTCATAAATTTTTATTCGTATATTCGCGCTAATTCGTAATTCGCAGACCTAAAGCACTTCCGGCGCTAAAGAAATAATTTTATTAAAACCTTTTTCTTTTAATTCTCTGGCGATTGGCCCAAAAATTCTAGTGCCCCTTGGGTCTTTTGTTTTTGGGTCTATAATTACAGCGGCATTATCATCAAATCTGATATAAATGCCATTTTTTCTTCTAACTTCTTTTCTTGTTCTTACGATAACTGCTTTCAAAACTTCGCTTTTTTTTACCATTCCGTGCGGCTCTGCTTTTTTAACTGATACAGTTATAATATCGCCTATCACGGCATATCTTTTTTTATAACCGCCAAGCACGCGGATGCACATTAGTCTTTTGGCTCCGGTATTATCGGCTAACTTTAAAATTGAACGATGCTGAATCATAGTATTATATTGTTAAATTGTTATATTTGCTAAATTGTTAAATTGAAATTAATATAACAATGTAATAATTTAACAATTAAATCTTGCTGATTGCTCGCCATCTCTTATCTTTACTCAATGGCCGGCATTCCTGAATGATTACTTTATCCCCTGTTTTGTATTCGTTTTTCTCATCATGCGCTTTATATCTTTTACTTATTTTGTATTGCTTTTCGTATTTTTTGTGCCATTTCAATCTATCCACTTTAACAATTATGGTTTTGTCCATCTTATCAGAAACAACCGCGCCTTGTAAAGTCCTTTTATTTTTATTTTTATCTGGCTTTTCCATAAATTTATTTTTCTTTTAAAATAGTTAATATTTGGGCGATTGACTTTTTATTTTTTCTTATTTCCATAACATTTTTCAATTGCTTGGAAGCAATTCCAAATTTCAAATCTACGAGCTTTTCTTTACTTTCAGAAAGCATTTTTTTCAATTCTTCTTTAGTTTTTTTTCTTAATTCTTTAGTTTTCATAAATTCGCGATTGTCATTTTTTAATAAATCTTGTTTTTACGGGCAATTTATGAGAAGCCAGCCTTAAGGCTTCCTTGGCTACTTTTTCCTCCACGCCGTCTATTTCAAAAAGAACCATTCCCGGCTTCACTACAGCGACATAATGGTCTACCGCGCCTTTACCTCCGCCCATTCCGGTTTCCGAGCCCTTCGTTGTAATCGGCTTATCGGGAAAAATTCTAATCCAAATCTTGCCTCCTTTTTGAAGATAATGAGTAATTGCTTTTCTCGCCGCTTCAATCTGTCTGGAGGTTACCCATAATCCTTCCATGCTTTTTAAAGCAAAACTTCCAAAACTTATATCTGTTTTGCGGGTGGCAACATTAGACCCTCTTCCTTTATGCATTTTTTTATGTTTTGTCTTGGCTGGTGATAACATAATTTTAAATTAAAATTTCAAACCCTTATAAATCCATACTTTAGCCCCGATTGTTCCGTAAGTAGTATGGGCTGTGCCTCTGGCGTAATCGATGTCCGCTCTTAAAGTGTGTAAAGGAATTTTTCCCCAAAATAAATTTTCTCTTCTGGCTATTTCCACCCCATCCAAACGGCCGGACAATATTACCTTTACTCCCTGCGCTCCCGCTTTTTTAACTTGTTCAATTGTCTGCTTCATGGTCTTTCTGTAAGGCATCCTCTTTTCAATATTTTCTATTAAATTTTGCAAAACTATCTGGCTGCAAAGATTTGGGTTCTTAATTTCTTGAATTGTTATTTCTAATTTTAATTTTTTATCTAAAAACTTTTTTTGGAGCTTATTCTTTAATTCTTCCGCACCCTGGCCTCCTCTGCCGATAATCAAACCTGGTTTTGCCGCGTGAATAATCAGCTTTATATTATCAACCAATCTTTCAATCTCAATTTTTCCCACAGAAGACTTTTTAAAATATTCAAATAAAAATTTTCTTATTCTTGCGTCTTGTTGTAAATATTCAGCAAAGTTTCTCTTGGAGAACCATTTTGAATTCCATTGCTGGGTGCCTAAAATGCGAAATATTTTTGGATGTACTTTTTTACCCATAAAATTTATTAATTAACTTTTCTGTTAAAAAATTTTTTCAAAAATCCTTTTTCGTTTTTTCTTCTGATTATATTCGTATGATCCTTCTGCTTATACTTCCCTTCTCGGCTATCGTCAAAAACTTTTGCTTTATGCTCTCCTGTCGCTGAAGATAATTCTTCTTTTTTATCGCCTTTGGAAATCACTTGCTTTTCTTTCATTTCTTCTTTAAGAATGATTGGTTTTTCTATCGCTTCTTTTTTAACTTTTTTTTCTTCCTGCTTGCTCTTAACCTTTTCATCCAGAACAATATTTATATGAGAACTTCTTTTTCTTATGACTGTCGCCCGGCCCAATGCTTTTGGCATCCATCTTTTTAAAGTCGGGCCTTCGTCAACGGTAATTTTTTTTATATATAAATTATCTTTTTTAAAATTAAAATTATGCTCGGCATTAGCAATGGCTGAATTAAGAAGCTTTAAAGTATATTTAGAAGCTTTTTTAGGAATAAACTTTAATTGATTTTGAGCTTCTTCCGCGGACATTCCCCTGACCAAATCCAAAACATACTTAACTTTTTTAGGTGAAATTTTTAAGTATTTTGCTTTGGCAAAAACTTCGCTTGATTTAGATTTTTTTTCTTCTTTTGGCATAATCAATCTTTAAAATTATTTTTCTGCTTGTTTCTGTTCTATATCTCTCTGCATTTTTCCGCCATGTTTTACAAACTTTCTTGTCGGAGAAAATTCTCCCAAGCAATGGCCAACCATATTTTCTACTATAAATACCGGAACATGCGTTTTTCCGTTATGGACTCCAATTGTAAGACCAACCATTTCCGGAGTGATCCGACTGCTTCTTGACCAGGTTTTTATAATGGTTTTATCGCCTTGCTTTAAATCGGAAACTTTCTTCAACAATTTTGGATCCACAAAAGGGCCTTTTTTTAAACTTCTCGTCATATATTTATTTTCTTCTTTTAATTATAAATTTATTGCTCCATTTATTTTTCTTTCTTGTTTTTACTCCCAAAGCCGTCTTGCCCCATTTTGTTTTTGGATGCTTTAAGCCGATTGGGTTATGACCCTCTCCTCCTCCGTGAGGATGGTCAATGGGATTCATCGCTTTTCCTCTGACGCTTGGTCTGATGCCCAATAAGCGCTTTCTTCCCGCTTTGCCATATCTGACTATTCTGTGTTCTATTTTACTGACCTGGCCGATAGTAGCTAAACAATTAATAGGAACTATGCGTATTTCTTTAGAAGGAAGTTTTAATTGGGCGTATTTTCCCTCTACCGACATTAATGCCGCCTGGCCACCCGCTGACCTTACGATTTCTCCGCCTTTACCGATAGCCAATTCCACATTATGAACCATTGTTCCAATGGGAATATATTTTAAAGGCATGGTATTGCCAATTTTTAATTCCGCCTTATTTTTTGAAGAAATAATTTCATCGCCCGCCTTCAAACCATCAGGCGCGATTATATATCTCTTCTCATTATCAGAATATTTAACCAAAGCAATCAAAGCGCTTCGGTTCGGGTCATATTCAATCGCTTCTACTTTAGCCGGTAAATCAAATTTATCTCTCTTAAAATCAATTATTCTGTAATAACGTTTAACACCGCCGCCTTGATGGCGAACTGTTATCTTCCCCCTGCTTCTTCCCGCTTTTTGCTTCTTAATCCTGATTAATTTTTTTTCCGGCTCTTTCTTGGCAATATCAGATTTTACGACTGAAGCTTTTCTTAATCCGGGTGTAATTGGTTTGTAAAATTTTATTGGCATAATTAATTTCTTTGAATTACGAAATAGGTTGAGTAGGGGGCGCGCTCATATCTTTTTTGCAGACGCCCGTCATTAGTCCAAAGGCTAAAAAAGATATGAGCGCACCCTGAATAATGAATTTCGTAATTCAAGCTAATTTTTAAATATCTCTATTTTATCTTCTTTCTTTAAAGTAATAATTGCTTTTTTTAAATTTTTAGTTTTTCCCTGGACTTTGCCGTATCTTGTATTTTTGCCCCTTGTCTTGATTATATTCATCTTGATCGGGCTAACATTATAAAGCCCTTCAATGGCTTTTTTAATTTCAATCTTATTCGCGTCTTTTGAAACTTCAAAAACATATTTATTCTTTGCCGCTAAATCAGTTGTTTTTTCCGTAATCAAGGGTTTTATTAAAATTTTGGAAATTAACCCTTGATCTTTTTTAAATATTTTATTTTTATCTCGCGCAATCTTAACATTAGAAGGTTCTTTTTTGATTTCTTTTTTTACCTCTTTTTTTTCTGTTTCTTTCTTTTGTTTAAATCCAAATAAAGCCATATTATTTTTTAACTTATTTCTTAGGCAAATAAGTTTTTTCTAATAATTCCAATCCTTTTAAGGGAAGTAAAACATATTTATAATTCAATAAATCCATGATATTTAAATTATTGGCAAAGACGGATTTTACGAATGGAATATTCTTGCTGGATTGAATGACATTTTTATTGTCTTTATTTAAAATAATCAGTGTTTTATTTTTTTTAGACGGCAATTTTTCTAAAATTTCCGCCATCTTTTTTGTTTTAATTTCTGGCAATTCCAATTTATCCACCAGAATCAATTTGTGAGTATTCACTTTATCAGATAAACACATCAGTAACGCTTGCTTTCTTACTTTTTTATTAACTTTTTGCTTATAATTTTTTTCTTTTCTCGGCCCAAAAATCGCGCCTCCCCCGCGCCAAAGCGGAGATCTGATTGAACCAGCTCTTGCTCGGCCTGTTCCTTTTTGCTTCCATGGTTTTTTTCCGCCGCCGCTTACTTCGCCTTTTGTCTTCACATGAGCCCATGGCTGCCTAAGATTGGCTAATTGCGCGACCATTGCCTGATGAATTAATTCCGATTTTACTTTTAAACCAAAAATATCAGGGTTTAATTCCTGTTCGCCCGTTTCTTTTCCTTCTTGATTGTAAATCTTTGCTTTCATAATTTCTATTATTAATTGCTGATTGTTAATGGTGATTTATTTTTTTCTATTAACAATTGACAATTAGTAATTATTTTATGCTTCTTATTTCCAATAATGAATTTCTTGCTCCTGGCACCGCGCCTTTGAGCAAGATTATATTTTCTTCCGGCAGGACTTCAATAATTTCTAAATTTTTTATTGTCACCCTGTCTCCACCCATTCTGCCTCCCATTCTAACGCCCTTAAAAACTCTTTGCGGACCAGTAGAACCTATTGAACCGGGCATTCTTAACTGGTCCTTATGGCCGTGAGTTTTAGGGCTTCCATGAAAACCATGCCTTTTCACCACGCCTTGGAATCCTTTTCCCTTTGAAGTTCCCGAGACGATGACTTTATCGCCAGGCTGGAAAGTGGAAACATCTATCTTATCGCCTTTTTTAAATTCTGAATTATCAACTTCAAATTCTTTTAAATATTGAAAATTTCCCAAATCGCTCAAATGCCCTTTTAAAGCTTTGTTTATTTTTTTCTTTTCCCCAAAGCCAATTTGAACTGATTGGTAACCGTCTTTATCTTTAGTTTTGACTTGAACAATAACGCAAGGACCGGCTTTAACCAATGTTAAAGGGACCACTTCCCCGTTTTCCCTGAATCTCTGCGTCATTTCAATTTTTTTTCCTAAAATAAACTTCATAATAATATAATAAAAGCCGGATATTCTTTAGCCAAATTTCTCTGGCCTCAAATAATATCCGGCCTTAAATTTATATAAATCTGGCAAATTGTAAAAATTTATTCCATATTATTTATAATTGTCAATCAATTATGTAAAAATTTTAACGCCGGGCTTACATTTTTATTTCTACATCTACCCCTGCCGGCAAACTCAAAGTAGTTAAACTTTCAATGGTTTTCGGGGTAGGTTCAAGAATGTCCAAAAGTCTTTTATGAACCCTTATTTCATACTGATTACGGGTATCTTTCTTTACAAAAGTTGAACTAAGCACGGTATAAATTTTTTTTTCTATAGGTAAAGGCACTGGCCCTATTATTTTTACTCCCGTGTCTTGCACTACATCCATTATTTTTTTCGTCGCCTGATCAATAATCTTATGGTCGTACGCCTTAATCTTAATTCTAATTTTGGATTTAGTTTCCGCTTGTTCCGCTTCTTTAACTTTAACTTTTCTTTCTGGCATGGTTTTTTAATTTCTTATTCAAAGGGTCTATTGCCGAATACGTTAAATGGCAATCTCTCTAAAAACTTATTAATTAATAATTTTTATCACCACGCCCGCTCCCACTGTATGGCTTCCTTCTCTAATAGCAAATCTTTGTTGTTCTTCTAAAGCTATCGGCGCGATTAACTTAACTTTTAATTTAACCGTGTCCCCCGGCATAACCATTTCCGTTCCTTCGGGCAGTTCCACATTGCCAGTTACATCAGTGGTTCTGATATAAAATTGCGGTTTATATCCTTTAAAGAAAGGGGTGTGTCTTCCGCCTTCTTCTTTAGTTAAAACATAAATCTCGCCTTCAAATTCAGTATGAGGGGTGACACTGCCTGGCTTAACGATTACCTGGCCTCTTTCAATATCTTCCTTTTTCACGCTTCGCAATAAAATACCCGCGTTGTCTCCCGCTCTTCCTTCATCCAAGGATTTATTAAACATTTCAATTCCAGTAACGACGGTTTTAACTGTTGGCTTAATACCGACAATCTCAACTTCTTCATTGACTTTTATTAATCCTCTTTCAATTCTGCCGGTAGCCACCGTGCCTCTGCCTGAAATAGAGAAAATATCTTCAACACCCATTAAAAATGGTTTATCAATTTCTCTTGCTGGTTCAGGAATATATTCGTCAATCGTGCTGATTAATTTTAAAATCGGACCGCAGTGCGGGCAATCTTCTTTGCCGCAGCCGCAAGCTAAAGCTTTGGTGGCAGAACCCTGAATTATCGGGGTTTCATCGCCGGGAAATTTATATTTCTTTAATAAATCCCTTATTTCTTCTTGAACCAAATCTACCAATTCCTTATCTTCAACCATATCAATTTTATTCAAGAAAACCACGATATGAGGAACGCCCACTTGGCGGGCCAATAAAATATGCTCCCTGGTTTGAGGCATCGGGCCGTCTGGAGCGGAAACAACTAAAATCGCGCCATCCATTTGAGCGGCGCCGGTAATCATATTTTTTACGTAATCGGCATGTCCCGGACAATCAATATGAGCATAATGTCTTTTTGCTGATTCATATTCAACATGGGCAATAGCAATGGTAATGCCTCTCTCTTTTTCTTCAGGAGCGTTATCAATTTGGTCTACTCCTTTGGCCTGCGCTTTAAAACCAGCCGCGCCTAAACATTTTAAAATAGCGGCGGTTAAAGTGGTTTTACCATGATCAACATGGCCAATAGTTCCAATATTGATATGAGGTTTAGTTCTTTCAAATTTTTCTGCCATATAATTTAACTCCTTTTGATATAATGCAAATCTACAAATTTATTCGAATGCTACGAATGAATTAAATAAATTTTCTTAATTCAATGTCATTCGTGGCATTCGGATACTTATTTATAGTATTCGAATTATATTTATATTTATTTTATTTTTATTTTATCGGCTCAATTTCATAATCTTGTCTTACTTCTTCTTTTTCTATTTCTTCTAAATTTTTAAAGTTGTTTGCTTCTATCTTTTTTTCTTCCTGCTCTTCTTTATAAAAAGCAATTTCTTTATTTATTTTATCTATTAATTCTTCTTTTGTCAAGTCCTTGAAGCTATCTTTACTAAAAGCCAATTTTTCGTATTCTTTGAAGCCCATCATTACCAAACAAGGCTCGCCTTCATTTACGACAATAATTTTATCCCCTGTTCTTTGAATTAACTTTATTATCTTATCCAAACTATTTTTATTCATAAATTTTATAATATTATAAAACGCTCAAAAAAGCAAGATTCTATTACTTCTACTTCTTTTTCCCCTCGGCAATCTCTTTTTCTATATTTTTTGGCACTTCTTGATAATGGGCAAATTCCATGCTATAACTGCCTCTTCCTTGAGTCATTGACCTTAATTGAGTCGCGTAGCCAAACATTCCCGACAAAGGAACAAAAGCGTCAATAATTTTCATTTGTCCTCTTTCGCGAAATTCTTGAATTTGAGCTCTTTTGGATTGCAAGTCTCCCATTGTTTCGCCCATAAATTGCTCGGGTATAACCACTTCTATTTTCATCATCGGCTCTAAGAGAATCGGCTTGGCATTTCTTGCCGCTTCTTGAAATGCTCTGTTAGCGGCAATTTTAAAAGCAAGCTCGGATGAATCCACGTCATGATAACTGCCATGGTAAACCGCTACTTTTATATCAATCATCGGGTAGCCGGCAATAACCCCATTATTCATTGATTCTTTTGCCCCTTTCATAATCGCGGAAATAAATTCTTGGGGGATGATGCCTCCCTTGATCTCATTGACAAATTCAAAATTTTTCCCTCTTTCCAATGGTTCAAGTCTAAGCCAACAATCTCCATATTGCCCATGCCCGCCGCTCTGATGGACATATTTTCCTTGAGCGCTGGCAGTGCCCTTAATTGTTTCTTTATAAGCCACTTGCGGCACGCCGACATTGGCTTCTACTTTAAATTCTCTTTTCATTCTTTCCACTAATATTTCCAAATGCAATTCTCCCATTCCTGAAATAATAGTCTGTTGGGTTTCTTCATTGGTTTTTACTTTAAAAGTGGGGTCTTCAGCCATTAATTTACTTAAAGCCGTCCCCATTTTTTCTTGGTCGGCTTTAGTCTTTGGTTCAATAGCAACGGAAATAACCGGGTCGGGAAAATCAATGGACTCCAAAATAACCGGGTGTTCGGGATCGCATAAAGTGTGGCCGGTAAAAGTATTTTTTAATCCCACGGCGGCGGCGATTTCTCCGGCATAAACTTCCTTTACTTCTTCTCTTTTATTGGCGTGCATTCTTACTATTCTTCCTATTCTTTCCCTTTCGCCGGTTCTTGTGTTTAGAACATAACTGCCCGCGGACAATGCGCCTGAATAAGCTCTAAAATAACAAAGATTGCCGATAAAAGGGTCGGAAGCGATTTTAAAAGCTAAAGCGGCGAATGAATCTTCGTCATTTGTTTTTATAATTATTTTTTCTTTAGTTTTAAAATCAAGCCCTTCCAAAGGAGGAACTTCTATAGGGGAAGGCAAATAATCACAAACAGAATCTAATAAATATTGGACTCCTTTATTTTTTAAAGCAGAACCGCAAAGCACCGGCACTAATTTCGTTTCTATTGTCGCTTTTCTTAAAGCTCTTTTCAAATCTTCTACTTTTATTTCTTTTCCTTCTAAATATTGGTGCATTAATTCGTCATTGTGCTCTACAATCGCCTCAACTAACTTGTGGCGATATTCTTCCACTTGCTCTTTCATTTCTTCCGGAGGATCTTCTTCTCTTATTTCTTTGCCCATTTCGTCCAAATATATTCTTGCTTTTCTATTGAATAAATCTATGACTCCTTTGAAATTTTCTTCCTTGCCGATTGGCAATTGGACGGGAATGGCGTTTTTTGTCAGTCTCTCGTGAATCGCTTTTAGAGAATTATAAAAATCTGCCCCCAAACGGTCCATTTTATTTATAAAAGCAATTAAAGGAACATGAAATTTTTCCGCTTGATGCCAAACAGTTTCACTTTGAGGCTCAACGCCAGCCACGCCGTCAAAAACCACCACGCCGCCATCTAAAACCCTTAAGCTTCTTTGCACTTCAGCGGTAAAATCTATATGGCCGGGAGTATCAATAAGATTAATCCGGCAATCCTTCCAAAAACAAGTTGTCGCGGCTGCTGTAATGGTAATTCCTCTTTCCCTTTCTTGTTCCATCCAATCCATTTCCGCCGCGCCTTCATGAACTTCGCCGATTTTATGCTTTTTTCCGGTATAATACAAAATACGCTCGGAAACAGTAGTTTTTCCGGCGTCAATATGGGCGATAATGCCGATGTTTCTAATTTTTTCTAAAGCGTAATCTCTCATAATAGTGTCATTGCGAGGAGCGACTGGAAGGAGCGACGCGGCAATCCCGTGGGATTAACACGGGATCCTTCGGTCGTCCGCCAGCTGGCAGACTCCTTCAGGATGACAGCCTTACTGTCATCTGGCGAAATGGGCAAACGCGCGATTAGCTTGGGCCATTCGGTAAATATCCTCTTTCTTTTTAATAGCCGCTCCTTGTTTATTAAATGCTTCCATTAATTCTTCGGCTAATTTTTCTTTCATCGGTTTCCCTTTTTTTGACCTCGCCGCTTGAATAAGCCAACGGAAAGACAAAGCCAATCCTCTTTCTCTAAGAACAGGAAAAGGAATTTGATAATTAGCGCCGCCGATTCTTTTTGATTTAATTTCTACTTCCGGGGTAACATTTTTCAACGCTTGCTCAAAAACTTCCAAAGGGTCTTGCTTAGTTTTTTGCCTGATTATATCAAAAGCGCCATAAACTATTTTTTGCGCGATAGTTTTTTTGCCTCTTTCCATTATATGGTTAATTAATTTAGCGATAACCAAACTATTAAATTTCGGATCGGCTAAAATTTTTCTTTTTGTCGCCTGTTTTCCTCTCATACCAAATTTTTTTAAATTTTAGAAATAATTTTGTCTAAATTTTCTTCGTTACTAAAGCAACTTTGAAAATTTAAACAAAATCGTTATTTTTCTTTCTTGGCTCCATAGATAGACCTGCCCTGTTTTCTATTCGCCACGCCGGCGCTATCATAAACTCCTCTAATGATGTGGTATTTCACGCCTGGCAAATCCTTAACCCTGCCGCCTCTTATTAAAACAATTGAATGCTCCTGAAGGTTATGGCCAATCCCGGGAATATAAGCAGTTACTTCTTCGCCGGAAGAAAGCCTGACCCTGGCAATCTTTCTTAAAGCGGAATTTGGTTTTTTGGGTGTGGTTGTCGTCACCTTTAAGCAAACGCCTCTTTTAAAAGGACTGCCTTTGGGAAGTTGATGTTTTCTTCTTTTTAAAACATTTAAAATCGGCTGCAATGCAGGCGACTTGGATTTCTTTTTTTTTGTCTTTCTTCCATTTCTAATTAATTGGTTGATTGTAGACATATTTTATTAATATTAACCATTTTAAAAATTAAGTCAAGAGTTTTATTCTCTATTTATCTTAAAAAACAACAAGCTTGTATAATTAAAAAGCATTTTGATTATTTTTTCAAAAAAAACCTGCGACTACTTTTTCAGCGCGGGTTTTAATAATTAAAGTAATTAAAATTTTAAATATCGCGAGTAAAGCTTGCCATTGCTTGCCATTAAAATTCCCGAAACAACAATTCTCAAATTCTCTTTCTTTTAATTTATTTAATTATTTTATTTAAATCTCAAAAAATAAAATTTATTATTTTTTGATTTATTTATTATTAATTGTATTTGGTGGACCCAGTGGGACTTGAACCCACGACCTTCTCGATGCCATCGAGACACTCTGGCCAACTGAGCTATGGGCCCTTTAACTATTTTTATTTTATTAAAAAACAAACTTCATTGCAAATAAAAATAGTATGGTTTTTAAACCAATTTTATCAATAAACCTTTTAAAAAATGATTTACTTTTTTGAAGGCAAAATTCTGAACATTTTAGTGCCGCAATCAGGACAAACGCCGCTTAAGGCTCTTCCTTTTTTGCCGCCTTTTCTATTCATAACTACTTCTTTGGCATCCTTCATTTCTTTTTTAGCTTTGCATTTTACGCAGTAAGCTTCTGACATAATTTTTTTATTAATTTAATAAATTATTTATAATAACGACTTTTGTAATTTTTTGGGATATTGGCAATTAAAATGCTGATAAGCTGATTCTGTTGCTACTCTTCCTTTCGGGGTTCTGCTTAAAAAACCTATTTGAATTAAAAATGGTTCGCTTACTTCTTCAACCGTGTCCTGTTCCTCGGAAATTGCGGCGGCAATCGTGCTTAACCCCACCGGGCCTCCTTTAAATTTTTTTATCATTACTTCCATGACTTTTTTATCCAAATTATCCAAACCGATTTCATCAATCTCTAATAAATTTAAAGTTTCCGCGATTAATTTTTTATTTATTATTTCTGATTTTTTAACTTGCGCGTAATCCCGAACTCTTTTTAAAAGCCGATTGGCCACTCGCGGCGTTCTTCTCGCTCTTTTCGCCAATTCCGCTATCGCCTCTTCTTCTATTTGAATGTCTAAAATTTTTGCCGAACGTTCTATAATTTTTCCAATGTCTTCATTTTCATAAAAATTCAAACAATAAACCATTCCGAATCGGTCTCTTAACGGCGAAGAAATGCGGCTCACTCTTGTCGTCGCACCGATTAAAGTAAAGCGCGGCAAATTTATTCTCACGCTTTGCGCCATCGGCCCCTTGCCAATCACCAAATCTAAAACATATTCTTCCAAGGCCGGATAAAGAACTTCTTCAACCGCCTTATTCAAGCGATGCATTTCATCAATAAACAAAACATCTCCTTCTTGCAAATTAGTCAAAATAGCGGCTAAGTCGCCAGCTCTTTCTATCGCCGGGCCAGAGGTAACTTTAATTTTAACACCCATTTCCTGCGCGATAATGTAAGAAAGCGTTGTTTTGCCTAATCCGGGCGAACCATGTAAAAGAACATGCTCTAAAGATTCTTTTCTTTCTAATGCCGCCTGCATAAAAATTTTCAAACTCTTTCTGATTTTTTCTTGGCCTATATACTCAGATAAAACTCTCGGCCTAAGAGTCCTGTCTAAAAATTCATCTTCTGTTTTTTGTTGCTTAAAAGCAACTTTTTTTTCCATACCCGGTAGTACAACCCTGAGATTAATATGCTAAATCCCAAAATTGTCAATTAAATATTAATTTTGTATTAGCCCTGACAACACAACTTTTTAATGTTGTACTACCGGGCGTATTTTAAATTTTAATCCTGATTCCCGGACCCATGGTGGAGCAAATAGTAACTGATTTAATGAAAATTCCTTTAGCGGAACTTGGTTTTGATTTTCTGACTATTTCTAAAAAAGCTTGAAAATTTTCTTTTATTTTATCAGCTTCCCATGAAACTTTTCCTATCACTTGATGAAGATTTCCGGTGTCATCATTTTTAAAAATAATTTTTCCTTTTTGTAAAATATTAATTATGCCTTTTATGTCCGTACCCACTGTTTCATTTTTAGGAGAAGGCATTAGGCCGCGAGGGCCTAAAATTTTAGCGATTTGCGCTAATTTAGGCATCATTTTCGGTTCCGCGACCGCGATATCAAAATCCGCTTTTTTCGCTTCTTTGATTTGATTGATTAAATCTTCGCCGCCGCTCAAAAAAGCTCCGGCTTCTTTTGCTTCATTAATTTTTTCCGGACTAACAAAAGCGGCAATTCTTAATTTTTTTCCGACATTATGAGGAAAAATAATACTGCTCCTTGTTTGTTGTTCGGTTTTTTTAGGGTCAATGCCTAACTTGATGTGCGCTTCCACGCTTCCCTCAAATTTGGTATGAGAATTTTCTTTGACAAGCTTAATCGCCTCATCTATGTCGTAGATTTTTGTTTTGTCTGTCTTTGATTTGATTGTCTGATTTTTTTTTGAATGTTTCATAATTTTTATTATCAAGCGAGCGAGCGTAGATAATACAAGGTTAATATCTCATCAGCTTGCTCCGAGATTTAATACCCTTTATTTATCCGATATTTCTATCCCCATCTGCCTTGCCGTCCCTTCTATTATTTTAATAGCCTGATTTATATCATCCGTATTTAAATCGGATATTTTTCTCTCGGCTATTTCTCTTAACTGGGCCTTAGTTACTTTGCCTACTTTTTGCTTAAGAGCATTGCCTGATCCTTTTTCAATGCTAGCCGCTTTTTTTAATAATACGGAAGCAGGAGGCGTTTTGCAAATAAAGGCATAAGTGCGATCTTCAAAGACCGTAATCTCTACCGGAATAGTATCATTTCCTTTTTCTTTGGTCGCTTCATTAAATTTAAGGCAAAATTCCTGAATATTTAAACCATGCTGCCCCAAAGCAGGGCCAACTGGCGGCGCTGGATTTGCTTTGCCGGCAGTAATTTGAAGCTTAATCATTGTTTTTATTTTTTTAGCCATATTTTTTTATTAGTATCATTAGTATTCACTTTGTTAAATAATTTGCGAAGCAAATTAAAATTAAAAATTTTATTTAACAGGGTAAATTAGTATATTAGCATCGATTTAAATTTTCTTTACCTGTAAAAAGTCCAACTCTACCGGCGTTTCTCTGCCAAACATTGAAACTAAAATTTTTACTTTCCCTCTCGCTTCATCAATCTCGCTCACTTTGCCTTCAAAGGTCTTGAACGGACCATCGATAATTTTTACCGGCATGCCAAGATTAACGTTAATTTTATATTTTGGCTCTTCAACTCCCATTCTCTTTTGAATCGCTTTAATTTCTTCCTCTGAAATAGGGGTGGGGGTAATGCCGGAACCAATAAAACCGGTCACATTAGGCGTGTTCCTAACCACATACCATGAATCATCGGTCACAATCATTTCCACTAAAACATATCCTGAAAAAATTTTCTCTTCCACTATTTTTCTTTTGCCATTTTTGATTTTAATTTTCTTTTCCGTGGGAATAAGAACGTTAAAAATCTTATCCTGCATATCTATTGATTCAATCCTTTGATTCAAATTATGGACCACATTTTCTTCATAACCAGAATAAGTATGTATCGCGTACCATCTTTTTCCTTGTTGTAAAACTTGCTTAGGCATTTTTAATAATAAAAATTATTATTTAATAATCGCTTTCTCTATTCCAAAAGTCAAGATAAAATCTATTAAACCCAAAAAAACGGCCATTGCCAAACTAACGCCTATCACCAATAAAGTATAGTTTGTGATTGTTTTTTTATTAGGCCAATTAACTTTCTTTAATTCTATTTTTGAATTTTTTACGTAATTAATGATTTTATTAAACATCTTGGTTTTTAAAAAGACCCTTAAGAGGCCTTATTCTTATGGTATATTTTATACTAAAAAAAGTCAAGATACCCCCACCTATCCCAAAGAACGATATTTTCAATTCTTTATTTTTATCGCGGAAACGCCTTCGGCTTTGTCTTATTTTAAATTACTGTCTTTTTAAATATCTAAATTTTTGACACTCTTGGCGTGCGTTTGGATGAATTTTTTTCTTGGCCCGACTTCCGAACCCATCAAGATTTCAAAGATTTCATCCGCTTTTTCAGCATCTTCAATGCCTACTTGCCTCATTGTTCTTGTTTCCGGATTCATGGTAGTCTCCCAAAGCTGGTCTGGGTTCATTTCTCCCAATCCTTTATATCTTTGGATATTTGGCTGATCTTTCGTTTCTTTTAATATTTCGTCCTTCTCTTCATCCGAGTAAGCGTATTTTGATTTTTTATTTATTTGTATCTTGTAAAGAGGCGGCCGGGCGATATAAAGATAGCCATTTTTTATAATATCCGGAAAATATCTATAAAAAAGTGTTAAAAGCAAGGTTCTGATATGGGCGCCGTCAACATCAGCATCTGTCATTATAACAATCCGCTGATAACGCAATCCGCTGATATCAAATTGTTCGCCGATATTAGTGCCTAAAGCGACAATGAGCGCTTTTATTTCATTATTAGCCAGCATTTTATCCAGCCGCGCCTTTTCCACGTTTAAAATTTTTCCTCTTAAAGGAAGAATTGCTTGATTCCTTCTATCCCTTCCCTGTTTGCAACTATTATGAACAAAAACTCCCGAAGCTAACGCAAAATTGTGGGTATTCTCAACTTCTAAATCATAAACGTCTATTTTTTTATTTATTATTTCTAATTTTTTAATTTTGTGATTATAATTAAAAACTGCTTCTTTTAATTCTTTCTCATTGCCATTAAAGAAACGTTGACAAATTGTTTCATACCTTAAAAGACTCTTGTCATTTTTTTGCAATCTTTCTTTTTGATATTTTTCCTTATTAAGTTCTCCATATTTTTCAAAAATCTCTTTCATTAATTTAAAAGATTTCTCTTGATAAGTCTGATTATAGGTTTCTCTTCTCTTGGCTCTAAATTTTGAAGTCCACTGCTCTTTCGTTTTTTGCCTCCGCCATCTTAAAAGCTCTTCATTCTGCCA
This sequence comes from Parcubacteria group bacterium Athens0714_12, assembly GCA_007378955.1. GTDB lineage: Bacteria > Patescibacteriota > Patescibacteriia > UBA2591 > VMGY01 > VMGY01. The sequence continues at coordinate 35,605 of VMGY01000005.1, forward strand.
TTGCCTCTTTGCTTCTTCGGAAAGTTCCTTCTTTTTTTCAGGATGTTTGCAAAAATATTCCTTCACCCTTTCAGCTTGTTTTATTCTATTATTAGAATTACTCCAATATCTTTTTTGACTTTCAAATAAAAGTTCATTGTTTTTTTCTTGATATTGCGGATTTTTTTTATAAAATTCAAGGGATTTTTGAATCATATATTGCTTATACTCTTTATTCTCCCATTGTTTTTTTGCTCTCTCGCTCAACATCCTTCTCATTTTAGGAGTAGTCATAAATCTTCTTATCTTCTCCCTGTATTCTTGCGATTGACGCGTCTTCCTGGATTTTTCCTTAACATCTTCCCGATGAAGACCAAATTTAATCATTTGACGATGGTATTCCCAATGATCTTCTTTTGGCATTCGCTTTATATTCTCTGGATTATTATTCAATTTATTAAAATCAATATGGTGTTTATCTGAATCGTTTATCTCTGAATAAATCCCGTTTTTGAGATTATAATCATCAGCCAAAAGATGGGTGAAAATCCATTTTCTTTTTTCTGGATCAAAAATCATTTCATATCCTTCTATGGTAATCCTTCCTTCTTTTTTAGAATATTTTTTTCGCAAAGGCATTAAGGAATCTTTTACGGTTAAATCTTTCGCCATTTTATATGTCCCGTCTCTTAACATAAATTTGTGGTCTAAGGTACATATTATTTCCTTATTATTATCAAGCGCCACTTTAATAACTTCAGTATCAATCTTTGTTCTCCTCGGATTCTCAATTAATCCGATTCCAATAGTTCCGTCATTTCTGATTGTATAACAATAATTCTTTTTTCCTTCACCATATTCCTGAACTAATTGCTTAAAGGATAAATTTCGCCCGTCAGTTAAAGCTACTTCGGTATCTTCTCCAAAACAGCCGCCGGCGCTGTCGCCTTCAACGATAAATAACTCGCTTTCCTCGGGACTTTTGGAACTGCAATCTGATAATTTGCCCGGCAAAGTCAAACCGTCCAAAACTCCTTTTCTTAAAACGGTTTCTCTGGCGGCTCTGGCCGCCTGCCTCGCCCGGGAAGCTAAAATCGCCTTGCCGATAATCGCCTCCCCTGTTTTCGGATTTTCTTCTAAAAAATTAGAAAAATATTCATTAAATAAAGTGTCAACTATTTGCCTGACTTCTGGATTGCCTAATTTAGTTTTTGTCTGGCCTTCAAATTGAGGGTCGCTTGCTTTAACGCTGATTACCGCGGTTAACCCCTCTCTGATGTCATCACCGCTCAAATTTTCGTCTTTTTCTTTTAAATAACTTTTTTGGCGAGCATAACTGTTCAGCGCTCTTGTTAAAGCGGTCCTAAAACCGACTAAATGGGAGCCTCCTTCGTGCGTATTAATATTATTGGCGAAACTGAAAACAGTTTCTTTGTATTCATTGGTATATTGCAAAGCAATTTCTACTTTTACGCCATTAAGTTCTCTTTCCAAATAAAAAATGTCTTCGTGCTTCGCCGAATTAGTTCTGTTTAAGTGGCGGACATAAGAGCTGATTCCGCCTTCAAAATAAAATTGATAAATATAATTGGATTCTTGGCGATTATCAATGATTGTAAATTTAACTCCTTTTGTCAAATATGCTTGTTGCCTCAAATGATTTATAACCAAATCCCAATTATACTCTATTTTAGGAAAAATTTCCGGGTCGGGCTGAAAAATAATTGTTGTTCCCCTTTCTTTTGTTTTGCCTATTGCTTTCACCTTTTTTAATGGGTCGCCCTGGCGATACTCCTGCGCATAAATATCGCCGTCTCTTTTTACTTCCGCTCTTAGATAAATAGATAAAGCGTTAACCACGCTCACGCCCACGCCATGCAAACCGCCGGAAACTTTATAAGCCTGATTTTCAAATTTGCCGCCAGCATGCAGTTTGGTTAATACCACTTCTAAAGCCGATTTGCCTGTTGGCTTATGGATATCAACCGGAATTCCTCTGCCATTATCAGAAACTCTGACTATATTTTTCGGCAAAAGTTCAATCACGACTTCATTGCAAAAACCGGCCAACGCCTCATCAACCGCATTATCCAAACATTCCCAAATCAAATGATGCAATCCTTGGCTGCCTGTATTGCCGATATACATCGCCGGCCTTTTTCTGACTGGCGCCAAACCTTCTAAAACAGTGATATGCTTCGCTTTATAATCATCAGATGTTTTGCTCATTTTTTCTTTTAAGGTAGATTCATCTTCGCCTGAATTAGAATTTTTTATTTTATTTGCCATATTCTATATTTTACTAAAAAATTGGGATTTGGTCAATAATAAAAAAAACGGGGTTGTTTTCCGCTGGTTTAAAATTTATCATTTATTATTCTTCCTATCTTATTTTCAATATTATTCTTGCTCTTCTTAATTTTTGTAAAAAATCATCCTCTTAATTTTGCTTTAAACTCTTCATCTAAACTATTTAAAATTTTCTTGATTTCTTGCTCCGCTTCTTCGGCTTTTAATGTCTTTTCCCGAGATTGAAAAACCAAATGAAAGGCCAGGCTTTTTTTATCTTTTCCCAATTTTTCGCTTTCAAAAATATCAAAAAGCTCTATTTCTTGAATTAAGGGCGATTGCCTTTTTATTGTTTTTAAAACCTCTTGATAAGGAATATTTTTATCTAAAACAAAAGCCAAATCCCTGATTACGGATGGATAATGCGCTATTTTTTGATAAATCTTTTTTTCTTGGCTTAATTCAATTAATTTTTCAAAATCCAATTCAAAAACAGCGCTGTTTTGATTGATTTCCATGTCGCCGATTTTTTTCCCGCTTATTTTTATTTCTATCAATTTTTTATTTTTTTTACAATCCAAACTTTCTGCCGCGATGGATATTTTTTCCATTAAATTTTCCAAAACGCCTTTTAAATATCTGAATATTTTCTCCGGCGGAAAATTATTTTCCTTAAAAGCGATCGCAACGGCGATCTTTTTTCTTTCTTCCGGCAATTCTTTATTGCTTGGCAAAAAAATATTTCCGATTTCAAAAACTTTGACTTTTTTAAAAAATTTCAAATTTTTCTCTAAATTTTCTTTTATTCTCGCTTTCAAGCTGGTTCTTAAAAATTCTTGTTCGGGATTTAAAGGATTGATAATCCGCAAATGCTTTTCCATATTTTCAGAGTTTTTTAAGCCATAAAAAGAATAATTATAAACTTCATCAAAGCCAAAAGCAACTAAACTGTCTTTTATTTTATTTTCCAAAGCCAAACGTTTCGGCAATACAGACGGTCTCAATTCCGCCTTTAAAAAAGTGGGGCTCATTTTGTTATAGCCATAAATTCTGCCTATTTCTTCCACTAAATCTTCTTTGATTTTTATATCCTCCCGCCAAGAAGGGATAACCGCTAAAAAATAATCATCTTCAATCCCGATGATTCTTTTCGCGATAACCCATTTCCTTTCCTTTAAAAAATCATTTATTTTTTCTTCTACCACTTTGCCCTCTTTTTTGCCGGCATAAATCACTTTATTTTTTCCCGCGCATAAAGCCACGTGGTCAAGTCCTTGGGGAAAATTAAAACTATAATGAACATTGCCCTTTCCTTTAACAAAAATTAAATCGCATTTTTGCAAATCAGCTCTTTTTATTTCTTTGCCGATTTCAGCTTGAGCTTCCGAACAGCGAGGAATAATAATGCCTGTTTTTTTATAAAGATATTGGACAAAAGAAGAGCAGTCAAAATATTTCGGCGCTTCATTTTCTTTGGCGCCCAATTTATACGGCCTGCCGATTAATTTTTTCGCCTCTTCCGTTATTTGCTCCTGAATTTCAAATTTTTCCTTATCTGCCTGATAATTATATTCGCCGACTTTCAAGCCCAATGACAAAAATATTTTTTTGATTTTTTCTTTGCTGATTTCTACGCCCAATAAATTACTGATAAAATTCGATTTTATTTTAATCGTTTTTCTTAAATAGATTGGATTTTTTGTGATTCTGATTATTTCTTTAACTTCCTTGCCTTGAGCTAATTTTTTAATTAACTCTATCGCTCTTTCTAAAGCTATTTCCGTAATATTCCAATCAATTCCTCTTTCAAATCTGATTGAACTCTCGGAACGAAGGCCTAATTTTTTAGAAGTTCGGCGGATGGAAGCCGGATTAAATTGGGCTGATTCTAAAATAATTTCTGTCGTCTTATCAGAAATCTCGCTTTCTTTTCCGCCCATCACTCCCGCCACGGCAACCGGTTTTTCAGCATTGGCAATCACCAGCATTTCTTTGTCTAATTCTCTTTCTTTATCATCAATAGTGATAATTTTTTCTTCCTTTTTAGCCGGTCTAATAATTATAATTTTTTTATTTGTATTATTTGTATTATTTGTATTAATTCGTATATTAGCATCGATTTTTCCAAAATCAAAAGCGTGAAGCGGCTGGCCTAATTCCAATAAAATATAATTGGTAATATCTACGATATTATTAATCGCCTTAATGCCGCTATTTCTCAATCGCGATTTTATCCATTCCGGCGATTCTTTGACTTTTACCCCTTTTATTACCGCGGCCGTATATTTAGGGCATAATTTAAAATCTTTTACTTTCACTTCCAATTCTTCTATTTTAGAATTTAAAAAATTCTTATTTTCTTCTTTTAGTTGTAAGTTGTGAGTTGTAAGTTGTGAGTTATTCATCGCCGCCACTTCCCTCGCTAATCCTAAAACAGAAAGACAATCCCCTCGGTTGGGCGTAATATCAATGTTAAAAATTACATCGTCCAAACCCAAGATTTTTTTTATATCATCGGTAATTTTTGTTTCCGGATTTAAAATATAAATACCGGCATGGCCTTCGCCAATGCCTAATTCATCTTCAGCGCAAAGCATTCCTTCTGAAATCACTTCTCTGATTTTACTTTTTTTAATAATCATCCCATTGGGCAAAACCGCGCCCGCCAAAGCCAAAGGAACTTTCTGGCCTTTCTTAATATTATCCGCGCCGCAAACTACTTTTTTTATTCCTTCTTTGGTCTTTACTTTAACTAATCGCAATCTATCGGCGTGGGGATGTTTTTCAATTTCTAAAATTTCGCCGATTAAAATATTATTTATTTTTTCGCCCATTTTTTCTATTTTTTCCACCTCAAAGCCGGCCAACGTTAATTTTTCCGCCAATTCCTCCGGCGAAATATTGATTTTTACAAATTCTCTCAACCAATTAAAAGATAATTTCATATAAATTTAAACAAATAAATCAAAACTGCTTAATAAATCTTAAATCGCCTGAATATGACAATCTAATATCATTAACTCCATAATATAGCATCATTAATCTGTCCACGCCCATGCCAAAAGCAAAACCGGAATATTTATTCGGGTCAATTTTCATATTTTTTAAAACCGCGGGATGAACCATTCCCGCCCCCAAAGTTTCTATCCAGCCATCGCCGCCGCAAAAACCGCAACCCTTGCCGCAACATATCAAGCAGGTCATATCCACTTCAATGCTTGGCTCGGTAAAAGGAAAAAAATTTGGCCTGACTCTGATTTTAGCGCTTTCTCCAAAAATTGTTTTAACAAAATATTGTAAGGTACCGATTAAATCAGTCATTTTTATATTTTCGCCGATAACCAATCCTTCTAATTGGTGAAAGGTTGTTTCATGGCCGGCGTCTGTCGCTTCATGCCTGAAAACTCTGCCCGGCATTATCAGCCTTACCGGCGGCTTCCTTTTTTCCATTGCCCTTAATTGCACGGGCGATGTATGGGTTCTCAATAAAAGTTTATTTTTTGAATTTTGTTCCGAATCCCCTGACCCTAAATCAAGTTCAGGGGATTCAGGGCTATTGCCGGACTTTATATAAAATGTATCCCATAAATCGCGCGAGGGATGTTCTTTGGGAATATTTAACAAGTCAAAATTATATTCTTCGGTTTCTGCTTCCGGACCATCAACTATTTCAAATCCCATGGAAACAAAAACATCTGTTATTTTGCGCGTAAATTGAGTCAGGGGATGCAAATGGCCGATTTCTATTTTCTCCCCCGGCAAAGTAATGTCAAAATTTTCTTCCAAGGCCTCTGCTTTTATTTTTAATTCCTGAATCTTTTTTTTTGCTTCTGATTCTATTCTTAATTTTACTTCATTGGCCAGCTTGCCGATTATTTTTTTTTCTTCCAATGATAAATTTTTTAAATTTTTTAAAATTTTGGTCAGCTCCCCTTCTTTCCTGCCTAAATATTTTTTCTGAATTTTTTCCAATAAATCAAAATTAGAAACATTTTTGATTTCTTCCATGGCTTTGTCTTTAATTTTATTTAAAGAATCTTTAATCATTTTTCATCCTCGTTCTTTTTTACTTTCTTCCTTCTTTCTATTAGAAAGAAAAATTCTAAAAAAGCTAAAAATAAAATAAAAAAAGTGATATTCCACCATCTAAGCAAGCGCAAGCTCTGCAAAACAAGGAAAAAAATAATTAAAGAAGAAAGCCAAATGGCTTGGCGAAAGCACACGATAACTTGCTTAAAAATCAAATCTTTGGAAAAACGGGCTCTGATAATAAAACCGGCTAAAGATAAAATTCCCAATAAAGCAAGAAAAAAACCAAAATAAAACAATAAAAATCCGTAAAAATTCGTTATTTCCGGGTCAAGGTTATAAATAATAACGCCAAAACAAACCCAGCAAACCAAAGTGATTAAACTAATTAAAGAAAGATATTTTTTTAGAGTCATTTTTATAATATTTTATTTCTATTTCATTATATCCAATGAACTTCTTTTTATCAACCTTATTTTCTATTTTACGGCTATTTGTCCTTATTCTACATCGCTCGATATTCGCAAATTTCTTTAAAATCGCAAAATTTGCATTTTTGAATATTCGGCGCCGCGTGAAAATCGCTTTTCTGGATTTCTTCTATTATTTTCATAATCTTATTTTTTATCTCTGCCAATTCCCCGCCAGTTCCCAGAAAAGAAAATGGCTTATTCGCTTCCAGATAATAAAAAGTTAATTTCCCCACTTTTTCCCTGAAAATTTCTTGCCCGGCCAATTGATAAATCAAAAGCTGCTCTTTATTTTCTAAAGTCAAATTTGTTTTAGGGGCGCTGCCGGTTTTATAATCAATAATTTCCAATTTATTATTTTCTATTTCATCAACTCTGTCCATCGCGCCTTTGATTGTATATTGCCCCAATTTAAAACTAAAAGGAATTTCCAAAAATCTTGGCTTGGGCATTTTTTTCTCCAGTTCCTTATAAAAATTTTTTAATATCTCTTTGCCTTTATTTTTATAATCCTCTTGATGTTTTTTATTGTCATACCAATCATCTATCCAGCGCCTTTCATAAATTTCCAAAAGTTCCTTTAAGGAAGGTAATTTTATTTCATCGCCTTTTTTATTTAAAGGCGTGTCTTTGGCGAAAGAAGGCATCAGCTCCTGCTGGACGCCTTTGGTTAATAGCTTTTGGAAAAAATTTGACAAAGCGCTATGCATCGCCTTGCCAAAACTAAAAGTAAATCTGCCTTTCACGGGCACGCGTAAAATATGAGCGAATTTATATTGCAAAGGGCAGGTTTCAAAAGCTTTAATCTGGGTGAAGCTGAATCTTTTTGGCAAGGGATATTGGAAAGCAAAAGATATTTTATCTTTTGCCCTGAATTTTTCCGCGAAATCCAATGCTTTGGAATTTTTCTTATCTTCTGCCGCAAATCCCAATTCCTGCAAAAATCTGGAAATTTTCTTTTTTCTTAATCCTCCATAATCCTCGGCTGAAGTAAAAAATAATCCCTCCTTGGCTCTGGTCATCGCCACATAAAACAACCTTCTCTCTTCTTGAAGATGGATGTCGCCGCTCGGCGCAATTTCTTTCACTAAAGCGTCAGGCAGTTCAATCACTTCTTTTCTTTCCGTGGTAGGAAATTTTCTATCCACTAAATTAACAATAAAAACATATTTGAATTCCAATCCTTTGGCGCTATGCACGGTCATTATTTTTATGCTTTCCGGGCCCGTTTCTTCAAAATCTTTCTGCAAGCTTCCCTGGTCCCCCATTTCCATCGCCAAGTCTAAACTCTCCCTGAAATCTTTAAGCGACTTGTCTTTATTCAGCCTTTCATATTCTTCAACTTTTTTAAAAAATTGATTTAAAAAATTAAGATTTTCTAAATTTTCCAAATCTTTTTTCCGTGAAATTATTTTTAAATATCCCGTATCTTCCAAAAAAGCGAAAATTACATTAGTGATGTTTTTTTCTTTAGCCAACAGGGTATGTTTTTCAATCCAAAACAAAAGCTTATTAATCTCTTTCAGCGCCTCCGCTGAAATATCTTTTAAGGCGGAGGAATTCTTTAAAGTTTCATAAAGCGACCAGTTTTTGCGGTTTGCCCAATAATTTAAAAGGGAGATATTTTCTTGGTTTAAATTTAAAATGGGCGAATTTAAAATTCGGTATAAGGCGGAAGATTCGTGGTAATTATCCAATAATCTTAAATAAGCCGTAATATCTAAAATTACCGGCTTGCCGTATAATCCACGCGAAGCTAAAAATTGGTAAGGAGCGCCGATTTTGTCCAAAACTTGGCAAAAAATATCAGCTTGATTATTGGCCCTAACTAAAATAGCGAAATCATTCCAGCTCGCCGAAGAGCTGTCTTTCAACTCTTCTGGCAGTCTTTCTTTAACCGGCTTGGAGCCAATTTTTTTTACTCCTTGTTTTTTTAATTCTAAAATTTTTTCCGCTATCTTTCTGGCTTCTTCTTCCTGCGTTTGGCAATGCAGATGCGCGATCACGCCCACGCCTTTATTTTGGGCGTTTAACTTTTTTGTTACTTTGCCGGCCAATTGAACTTCCAAACGATTGGGATTATTGAGCTGGATAAATTTATAGCTCAAATCCAAAATATCCTGGAATGAGCGGTAATTTTTATTAATCACAATATCCTTGCTTTGAGGAAAGTCTTTTTTGAATTGCAAAACATTACTTACCGAAGCGCCCCTGAATTTATAAATGCTTTGGTCATCGTCAAAGCAGACGGCTAAATTATTTTTCGGACTGGCTAAAAGTTTAATTAATTCATACTGGGCGTAATTAGTGTCCTGAAATTCATCCACTAAAATATACTTGAATTGTTTTCTGAATTTTTCCAAAACCAAAGGCCTTTTTTTAAATAATTGCAAGGTGTAATTTATTAAATCGCCGAAATCCAAGGCGTTGTTTTCTAAAAGTATCTGCTGATAAGTATGATAAGCATTAGCGATTTCTTCTAATCGCCTTACTTCTTCATTGAGAAGCTCATCGCTTTGCTTGCTGTCCAAGTCAAGTTTCCTGCTCTTGGCGTAATTCAAATATTCTTCAGGAGAAATCACCTCATCTTTCGCGCGGCTGAAATGCTTGACTAAAGCTTGAATAAATTTATCGGGATTGCCTAATGGCCGATAATAATCCAAATTAAATTTTTCAAAATTCTCCCTAATTAATAATGACTGTTCGGTCTGGCTTAATAATTTAAAATCGCCGGGCAAACCGATTTCCAAAGCGTAATCTTTTAAAACTCTTTCACAAAAAGAATGGAAAGTGGAAATCCATAAATCCGCGTAGCCATAAGGCAAAAGCTGGTCTATCCTTATTTCCATTTCTTCAGCCGCCTTGTCGGTAAAAGTGACTGCCAAAATTTCTTCCGGCTTGGCCTTTTCGTTTAAAATCAGCCAAGCGATTCTTCTGGTAATGACGGTTGTTTTTCCCGTGCCGGCGCCAGCGACAATTAAAAACGGCCCTTCGTCAAAACAAACCGCTTCTCTCTGCTCTTGATTCAAATCTTTTAAAATTTCTTCTTTCACCCCATTATTAGAAATTTCCTGTTTTTGTTGCATAATAATTAATTTTATTAATCCCGATAAAAATAATTTAATTTCTAACGGGGTTCATTTAAAATTATCTTAACACAAAAAAGGATGAGCTGAAAGATTGACAAAAAACGATAATTTTGTTATTCTTTGTATAAATTTAAATGATTGCTGTTTGAAAAATGAAACCAAAAAAGGAGGGGGAAATGAGCCGAAGTGATACTCTTGATTTATTGAAAAAAGGAAAGATTTCAATGGACCGGCTTCTTGAAATCGGCGAACGAGACGACAGTGATTGCATAACTTGGGACGTAATTATTGGAAGATTAAAAACACGGCTCCATAAGCTTTCGCTTATCCAAGCGCTAAAAATCGTCGGCCGAGTTATAGACGCTGACGATTTAAGAATAGTCGTCTACCGGCTTTTGGAAATCGGCAGACGAATTAATGATTCTTGCGCTTGGCAAATAATCAAGGGGGCAATAATCCCGCAACTTCCCAATGTTTCATCCGAGCAACTTTTTGAAATTATCGCCGAGCCGATTGATATTTGCGATGAAATTTTAGAAGAATTAACAAGGAGGAAAAAAAATAAAGAAAAAACGCGGAAATAATTCCGCGCTTTTTTATTTTTAATTCAATTCTAAAATTTAACTTTTGAATCATTAAATTTCTTTGAATTACAAAATATAAATGAAGTATGGCAAAACACAAAGTATAGCTGGCGCTATCGGGTAGAAAAAGCGCAAATGCAAGCCAATGAGAGAAAAAAGAAAGATTTGTTTTAAATCCTTCTCACCCCCAGCCAACCACCTCGCGTTAATTTTTGAAAAAATAAAAAAGGCCTACTCATGCTAAAAAGCATTTTCGGCCTTGTAATTTTGGGCTGGCGGATAATATTTAATTATCCGCCAGCTTTTTTCTCTTTTTTAGAGGAGTCCTTTCCGGCTTGCCTCCAGAAAAAACTATTTTTGTTTAACTGGATTCATAGACGGGAGGATATTCGAAATGTTGCTTGCGCCGAGAATAGCGGCCGCTCCTTCAAAACCGGCTGTTGAGCCTTGAACTAAAACGCTTGGAATCTTTACAATCTCGGGGTTTTTTGTTGCCGCCTCAAGAATTTCCTTGAGCATTGCCAATTGCATAACCCTGTCTTGCCCAAGAATAGCTGTCTGCGCTTTTTGTCCTTCGGCAATTTCCATTAAACGCAATTTTTCGCCTTCACCTAAAAGCTTAGCTGCGTCTTTCTGAAAATCAGCTGCCTGTTTCGCAATTTGAGCTGCGATAAGAGTTGGCTGTTGGTCGGCTTGCGCTCTTGCCTTTTCTGTCTCAATCCTCTGATCTTGAGCGTTTTTTTCTTCCTGGAATGTTTTTTTTAATTGCTGAGCGAGTTGCTCTCGTAATCTTGCGACCATAAGCTCTGGTGGATAAGCCGGTTCTCCAAAACGAATTTCTTTGATACTAATATAGGCCTTATCCCCTTCCGGTTTTACCAGCTCTTCAACCGCATTCTCCAAATCCGTTCTGTTGTAGATTAATTCAAGAGCTTTCCTATCTTGTGCTCCGCAAACATTTCTTAGGATGCTTCTGTATGTTGGGGTAATGATATCATTTTCTACCTCTTCAATATTGCCTACAGAAGCAACAACATAAGGAGCTTTTTCGGGATCAACCTGGATAAGAATTCTGGAGTCAAGAGGAATTTCCCAGCCTTCCATTCTAACCGTTATAGCTCTATCAGCAGCACCGACAGGGACAGGAATTTGTTCTTGTCTCTCGGTCTGGGCTATACTCCCATTCTGGTCTACTTTTAAATCTATATATCTCCTTAAAAATCCCCCAGAATATTCCCATGTTTGCACTCTTGTGTCTATCGGGACAACCTTAAAGGCGTCGCTATTCAAGTAATACTGCCCGGGAGTTAGAACTTTTTCCCAAATACCCCTGCAACCTTCTGGAACAACTTGGGCTTTCAAGCCAAAAAGACTTAATACGACAACCTCCTTGCGGGTCTCCGTCTTGATTTGAACATTAGATTTGACTACTCCAACATAACCTTCTACTACAACTGTCGCGGGCATATTTTCATTAACATCAAAGAGGTATCTGTTGATTTTATACGTCCCGGGGTTCAAAACAGAAACTTGCGGCCCTTTTTGTCCCCCATGCGTAAGGAAATACTCCGCATCAAGCATCTTTTGGAATTCCTCATCTTGCCACTCGTCAGCAAAAGCCTCACCTTCACGAAGAGGCATGCCGTCTTTGGCAATCAATTTCCCACAGAAACCTGCCAGAATTGTAATATCCTTTTTCATCTCAACTTTATTTAAAACTCTAATTAAAAAGCTGGGATGAAAACCAGGTGACAGTGTTTTAGCTTGAGACCCCTTCTCTCCTTCTAAGGCAACGATTTGGCCTGACTTCATTGGCTTCCCAAGGTAAATTCTATTGAGATGACCAAGTTCGTCTGGACCAACAATTACAAAAGATGTTGAGAGGAGCAAAAAAATTCCTACAAGTGTCAAGACAATTGAACCGACTATAAATGGTATGCCAAACATTCTACAAAAAGACACTTCTTCGCTCCGCTTACTTTCTGTTTCTCCGTTTTTTCCTTTGAGTCTCTGACTGACAACCCAAAGAACAATTGCGATCATAATAAAAATCACGCCGAAGATAAATCTAATCATAAAACACCCCCCTTTTTTCTTCCTTTACCTTTTTAAACAATCTTTCCGCTTCTCTTTGTTCGCTTATTATTTACTAAGGCATGGTATATCCATTTCCTCCCTTCCTTTTTGATTTGAATTTATTGTTAAAGTGCAAAATTACACCATTTCAAACAAGATTATTATTTCTGAATTTTGTAAAAAGTATAGCAAATAACAACATAAATGTCAATAGTTCAAGTTCAATAAACCAATGCAACAGCGGAAAATAATATACTATTGCTATGCTATGAATAACCCCTTTTTTAAAGGTGCCAGACACCTCAAAGAGGAGGATGGAAACCCTTAACGCTGTAAGAGCCGTGTTAGCTAAAGAGATAGAGGATTACAAATGGAGCAGTCATTCCATTTATTGTCAAAAAATTATGATAGAGATTTAATAGACCGTGAAAGATTTTTGAAATTTGTAGGAGAGAATTTAGAAAAAACAAGAATTGATTATTTAAAATTTGTGGAAGAAGGATTAAAAAAAGAGGAAACGCCTTCTTTCCCTCTTAATAATAAAATGTTTTGGATTAACTTTTTTATTGGATTAATTCTAGTCAAAATCGTGGTAAATTTTAAAAATCGTCGTTTTTACCTTTATGCACAAGGATTATTAGTCACTTCTTTTTGGTGCCTGGCACCGGTTTAAATAACGGCTTGAAAATTGTTGATAAAAACGCCTTGCTGATAAACGGCTTGGAAATAAAAAAATGTTTAAGCTATTATTTTAACGAAAATATAATAAATGAGATTTATAGTGGTTGCATTTTAAATCCACCTTTTGTCATTTTAAGCCAGTAGGCGAAGAATCCCGTAGGGAATCAGTAAAAAAAGTGGGATTCTTCGGACTATCGTCCTCAGAATGACACCATTGATATTTGGCTGGATTTAAAATGCGAAATGACATATTATAGGCATTTCGTAATTCACGGTAATTTTAAATTTTTAGTTTAAAAAGATTAATCGCGTTTTTTTCCGTCTGCTCTTCTGTTTCAACAAAAGATAAATTTTTTATTTGCGCGATTTTCTCTATCACGAATTTGACATGCCATGACTCGCAACGTTCGCCGCGATAAAGCGCCGGCGCGAGATAAGGGCAATCAGTTTCCGTTAAAATTTTATCCGAAGGAAGTTCTTTTATTATTTCATCAAAGCCCTTGGCAAAGGTTATAACGCCCGTAAAACCGATATAAAATCCAAGTTCTAAAAAATTTTTGGCGATTTCCAAATCAGCGGAAAAACAATGAATTACCCCTTTTATTTCTTTTTCTTTTTTTAATATTTCCAACATTTTATAATAAGGTTTATATGGTTCTTGTTTGTTCCCTCGGCAATGCAGAATCAAGGGCAAATCCAATTCCCGCGCCAATTTTATATGACTTAAAAAAACCTCTTTCTGTAAAACGATTAACTTCGGGTCGCTAACATGAAAATAATCCAGTCCGGTTTCGCCAATGGCGACCGCTTTTTTATTGCCTGCCATTTTTTTATAAATTTCAAAATCAAAAACTTCTCTGCCTGTGTCAACCGGATGCAAACCAATCGCGGCGTATAAATTTTCAAATTCATCAGCCAATTCAATCGCTCTTTTACTGGTTTCTAAATCAGAGCCGACATTAATTATCGCCTTGATGCCATTACTAAAACTGCGCCCTATCACCTGAGCGCAATCTTTTTTAAAAGCGTTAAAATTCAAATGCGAATGAGTATCAATCATTGAATTACCATGAAAAATTAAATTTAAATTTCAAAATTGTTTCCATTTGTTTTAAAACTTCGGGCAAAAGAGGCATCAAAACTTTGGCAAATTGGAGAAAATAAGGGACAATTTGCGATTGCGTGATTAAATCATTTAAGGGATTTAAGGGAGAAAAAAATGGATATTTGCCGTAAAAATAAAAAATCAAGCCCAAAACTATCATTCCCTCTATAAATCCTAAAAGCGCGCCCAATAAGCGGTTAATGCTTTTTAAGAAAGGAACGATTGAAATAAATTTAAATGTTTTATCCAATAAATAAAAAATAAAACTGATTAATTTGGAAACGATAATAAAAATGACTAAAAAACAGAGAACTTTTGACAAATTGATATTGCCAAAAAAAACCGGCAAAGCTATTTCAGCCAATTCCGCGTAATATAATCCGCCCACCCAAGTGCCGATTATTATCCCCAAAACTGAACCAATGGTATAAATTAAGCCATAAAAAAATCCAAACCAAATAAAAGCGAATAAAATGAAGAGTAAAATGAGGTCAAAGACAATCATAAATTTTTATTTTATTAAATTAAGAAATACGGGGAAATAATGGCGAAATTGATTTGATTTTGCGCCCTTCAAAAACTTCTTTAATTGATTTTGCCGTTTCAGGCATAAAAGGCGTTAAAAACCAGGCAATGTCCAACAAATAATTTCTTAAATTGCTTAAAACTTTTTCCAATTTTTTCGGATTTTCTTTAACTAACAGCCATGGCTTATTTTCATTAATATAAATATCAGCCGAAGCGATTAATTGCCAAATTTCTTTTAACGCTTCGTCAAATTTTAATTCATCAATTTTCTTTCCAATTTTGGAAATATTTTTTAAAGGTTTTTTTGATTCTTTTTTTGCTTTCGCGCTCTTTTTTAATTCTATATCCAACCAAGGCATTTGTCCAGAAAAATATTTATCAATCATTCCTATCGTCCTTTGGACTAAATTGCCCAAACCATTGGCCAAATCAGCGTTGTAGCGCGCTTCAAATTTTTCATAAGTAAAGTCGCCGTCTTCCACGGATGAAAATTCGCGCAAAAGAAAATATCTCACGGCGTCCACGCCATATTTTTTAACTAACTCGCGAGGGTCAATAACATTTCCCAAGCTCTTTGACATTTTCTGACCGCCGGCAGTTATAAATCCATGCGCGAATATTTTTTTTGGCAATGGCAGTTCCAATGACAATAAAAGGCTCACCCAAATTACGGCGTGATGCCAAAGGATGTCCTTTCCGATTATATGGATATCCGCCGGCCAAAATTTTTTAAACTCTTTATGAGGATAATTAATCGTGCTTAAATAATTTGTCAAAGCATCAACCCAAACGAAAAATGTAAACTTTTTATCTATCGGCAAAGGAATCCCCCATTCTACGGCTTCCCTGGAAATGCTCAAATCCTGCAATGGTTCTTTTAATCTGTTTAAAATTTCGTTTCTTCTGCCCTTTGGAACAATAAAATTTTCATTATTTTTTATATGCTTTAAAAGCTGTTTTTGATATTTGCCCATTTTAAAAAAATACGTGTCTTCTTCCAGCGCTTTCACCGGCTGATGATGCACGGGACACAAATCGCCTTTCAAATCTTTTGCTAAATAGTAAGTTTCGCAATCCACGCAATATAATCCTTTGTATTTGCCTTTATAAATATCGCTCTTTTCGTATATTTTTTTAAAAACATTAATCACGGTTTTTTCATGCCTTTTTTCCGTTGTTCTGATAAAATCATCGTTTGAAATATTAAATATTTTCCATAAATCTTTAAAATACTTGCTCATTTCATCAACAAATTCTTGCGGGAGTTTTCCTTTTTCTTGGGCGCGTTTTTGTATTTTTAATCCATGCTCATCCGTCCCAATGCTAAAATGAACCTCAAATCTTTGAATCCTTTTATGTCTGGCCAAAACATCCGCTTGTATTTTTTCCAAAGCATGCCCTAAGTGCGGTTTTTCCGAAGGATAGTCAATGGCCGTGGAAATAAAAAAAGTTTTTTTCATATTTTTAGAAATAGTTTTATAACTATCTCTTAATCAATCTTATCTATAATCACCGCGAATTCCCCTTTTATTTTTTCGCCGGCGGACGGATTTTTTAATTTTTCTATTATCTCCGAAACATTTCCCCGATAAATTGTTTCAAACTTTTTACTCAATTCGCGGCAAACCGCCAGCCGCCTTTCCGGCGACAACAAAATTTTTAATTCTTCCAAAGTTTTTAAAACGCGGTATGGGGATTCGTAAAAAATCACCGCGTATCTTGATTCAGAAATTTCTTTTAAAATTTTTTGCCGATGTTTTTTGCGCGGCAAAAACCCTAAAAATAAAAAACGCTCCATGGAAAAACCTGAAATTGAAGCGGCGGCAATTAAAGCTGCTGGCCCGGGAATGGGAATAATTTTTAAATTTTCTATTTGATTAAGCGCTAAATCAATTAATTTTGAACCCGGGTCGGAAACGCAAGGAGTGCCCGCGTCGCTTACTAAAGCTAAACTCTTGTCTTGATTTAAAAGTTCGGCAATATAATTTATTCTGTTTAATTTTGAATGATGATGATAACTTAGGCAAGGAGTTTTAATCTGATAATGCTCCAGTAATTTTTTAGTTTGCCGCGTATCCTCGCAAAGAATTAAATCCGCTTCTTTCAAAACCTTCAACGCCCGCAAGGTAATATCTTTTAAATTCCCTATCGGCGTCGCCACGATGTATAACATAATTACTCTTCTATTTTTAATTTATTTTTTTAAATTCTATGTAATCTTTCACGATAACGCTTAAGATGCCCGCGACTGGGACCGCAATCAGCATTCCCAAAATGCCACTAATTCTCCCCCCTACCCATAAACTGCAAATAATAATTATAGGATTTAAGCCAACCGCTTTGCTCATTACCCGCGGAACAATAATAACATTTTCTAATTGCTGGACAAGCAGATAAAAAACCGCCACCACCAAAGCCTTAATCGGCGCTTGAAAAAAGGCAATCAAAACCGCGGGAACAGCGCCAATCCAAGGCCCCAAATAAGGAATAATTTCCGTTAATCCGGCAAATAAACCCAAAACTAAGGCATATCTTACCCCTATAACCAACAAGCCTAAATAAGAAACCAAACCGATAATAAATGAGAGCGTTAATTGTCCTTTAAACCATAGGCCGATTTTTTCTTGCGCTTTTTTAAGATAAGGGATGAAATAATTTTGATATTTTAACGGCGTAAGCGAATAAAAAAGATTTCTGATGCTTTTTTTATCCAAAACTAAATAAAAAGTAATAATTAAAATGAAAATAAAAGTTCCAAAACCGCCGAACAAATTAATAATATTAGAAAACACTCCAGCATTTTTTCCTATAAAAATATTATTCAAAGAATCCAAAAAACCTTGCAAATCTCCCTTCAGTTCCATTCCTTGGTTTGGCAAAGGTTCTGAAGCCTGCTGAAAATAAGGGGAAAAATTTTGAATTATTTCTTTAAACTGGTTGATAATTTCCGGCAAAAAACTGCTTATGATCAAGGCTAAAATCAAAAAAAGAACGAGATATATCAAAACTAAAGAAAGCGCGCGCGAAACTCCTTTTTCTTCCCATTTGTTGACGATCGGACTCAAAGCGGCGGCAAAAACAAAAGAAACAAACAATATAATAATGAGGTCCTTTATTAAAAATAAAAAAAATAAAGCCAATAAAACAGCGACTACTTTAATTACTCCTATCGTAGTAATTTGAAAGTTAATTTCTTTTTGGATAGGCATAATTTAATTATACCTTATATTTTTAGAAGCTTCAAGAACGGCTTTTCATCTTTAAACGGTCCGATTAAAGCTAAGTTCATTTTATTCTGGATAAAAAGTTTTTGGCTTAATTTTTGAATCTGTTCCGCCGTCACTTTCTCTATTTCTTTTATTTTTTCCTCCGGCGTTTTAATTTTTTTTTCAAAAAGCGCCTGTGTTCCAAACCACGATGACACCTCTTCAGTATCATCCATATCTAATAATAAATTCCCTTTTAAATATTCTTTAGCTTTTTTTAATTCTTTTAAGCTCACTTTTTTTTCTTTCAGTTCTTTAAATTCTTTTATAATTAATTTTATCGCTTCTTCTATTTTTTCCGAATTTAATCCGGCATGGACATAAAAACAACCGATATCCATAAAATTATGTTCGTAAGCCCTGACATAATAAGCTAAACCCTTTTTCACCCTGATGTCTATAAACAGACGCGAACTCATTCCTCCACTTAAAATCATATTAATCATATCAAGAACCGGTTTTTGTGGATCATATTTGGACAGAGCCTTAAAACCCAAAATCAAATGACTCTGATTGGTATCTTTAAAATTTATTAAAACAGCCGGTTTATTTTGCTCGTCAATCACGCTTTGGTATTTTCTCGTCTCCCTTTTTTCAATTTTATCAAATCGTTTTTTTATTTCTTCCACTATTTTTGAATGCTTGATGTCGCCGGCGACGCTGATGGCTATATTTTGCGGCTGATACAAAGACTTTAAATAAACCATAAAATCTTCTCTTTTCATCGCTGAAACACTTTTTTTTGTTCCTATAATATTTTGTCCTAAAGGCGTATTTTGAAAGATTAATTCATAAAAAAGGTCCACCACATGGCGCATCGGCGTATCTTTTCCCATATTTATCTCTTCCATAATCACGCCTTTTTCTTTTTCTATTTCCTTTTCTTTAAACAAAGAATTTAAAAATGTGTCTGAGACGACATCTATTCCCAAAGAAAAATATTTTTTAGGCACTTTATTCCAAAAGCAAGTATGGTCATGGGCGGTAAAAGCGTTCATAATGCCGCCCACGCCGTCAATAATTTTAGAAATTTCCAAAGTTGAAGGGCGTTTTTTCGTACCCTTAAAAAACATATGCTCGGCAAAATGGGAAATGCCGCTTTCTTTTTTTGTTTCATACCTTGAGCCGGCGCCGACAAAAATATTCGTGGAAACGCCTGAAGTATGGGGCATTTCAGAAGTGATGATTTTTAAACCGTTTTTTAGAGTGGTGAGTTTGTGCATAAATGATGAAATTGTTAATTGCTGATTGTTAATTGTTAATTGCCCACATTTTTCATTTCTATCCAACAATTAATAATTGACAATTAACAATTCATTTTAAATATTAAAATTTGGTATTAAAAATTTTTAAATTTATCTTTCAAATAATCCTTTATCTCTTCCATCTTTATCCTCTCTTGCTTCATCGTGTCCCTGTCTCTGACAGTCACGGCTTTATCTTCCAAACTGTCAAAATCAACTGTCAAACAATAAGGCGTGCCGATTTCATCCTGCCTTCGGTAGCGGCGGCCGATACTTCCCTGTTCATCGTACTGGCACATAAAATACGGCTGCAAAGAATGGAAAATATTTTTAGCGATTTTAGTTAATTTATCTTTTTTAGCTAATGGCAGAATCGCTATTTTAATCGGCGCTAAATCTTTATGCAACCTTAAAACAATTTCCGTTTCTTTGTTTGACTCCGTAGTGGTTGTTCTCCCGCCCTTTACTTCATCATAAGCATCAGCCAAAAAAGCTAAAACCGAACGATCAACGCCCGCCGAAGGCTCAATCACATAAGGGATATATTTTTCTTTGGTTTCCTCGTCAAAATAATTCAAATCTTTTCCGGAAAATTGGCTGTGCTGTTTTAAATCATAATCCTGCCGATTGGCAATTCCTTCCAACTCGCTCCAGCCAATGGGAAAATTATATTCTATATCAGAGCAAGAAGCGGCATAATGGGCTAATTCATTCTGCTGGTGCTCTCTTAATCTTAAATTTTTTTTCTTAATGCCTAATTTTTTATACCAATTCAATCTTTCTTTCTGCCAAAAGTTATAAGCTTTTCCCGCTTCTTTCGGCCTGACAAAATATTCCATTTCCATCTGTTCAAATTCCCTTGTCCTGAAAGTAAAATTGCCCGGCGTGATTTCATTTCTGAACGCTTTGCCGATTTGGGCAATGCCAAAAGGAATTTTTTTTCTCATTGTTGAACGGACATTTTCATAATTGACAAAAATTCCCTGGGCGGTTTCAGGCCGCAAATAAATTGTCGCGCTTGTCTCTTCCACTGGCCCCATAAAAGTTTTAAACATTAAATTAAACTGGCGCGGCGGCGTAAGCTCGCTTTCGCATTCCGGACATTTTATTTTTTTTATCGCCTTATCCAAATCTTTCAATTCTTCTTCCGTGAAAAAGCCGTGTTCGTTTAATTTAGTTGAATCTTTTAATTTTTCTATCAAATGGTCGGCCCTGTATCTTTTATGACAATTTTTGCATTCCACCAAGGGGTCGGAAAAATTAGACAAGTGACCTGAAGCCTGCCAAACTTCCGGCCGCATTAGAATAGCCGCGTCAAGGCCGACGACATCGTCTCTTTTCTGGACCATCTCTTGCCA
>VMGY01000023.1 GCA_007378955.1 Parcubacteria group bacterium Athens0714_12
AGAAGTAGGCAAAGAATTCGGCGTGACAAGGGAAAGAATCAGGCAAATTGAAACCAAGGCTTTGGAAAGAATCAGGGAATCAAAAGGCATAGAGAAGTTAAGGGATTATTAAAAATGTCATTGCGAAAAGCTTCTTTTTTTTGTCATTGCGAGGAGCCGGCAGGCAGGACGAAGCAATCTCGTGATTTGGAAGGAGTGATATTAGTTTGCACATTTAAAATTTAATTTATATATTCCGGCGTAGCTCAACGGTAGAGCGGGTGACTGTTAATCACTAGGTTCCAGGTTCGAATCCTGGCGCCGGAGCCAATCTTTCAAATACGAACTTATTGTTTTGGGGGGAAATTAGGTTTTCTTTTTTTCCACCCAGCCATTCCGCCCCGCCCTGCAAAAACAGGGCGGGGCTTTTTAAATCGCCAAAATCCGCAGGATTTTGACGGGAAATGAGGCGAATTTTAATATTTTCAACTGAATAAATTATTTTTTCAATAAATTTTCTTGCCCAAAGATTTTTTTCAATTCCTTTTTTAATTTTGAGTTCTGAAATGAAAAATTTTAGAGTGTCGGCAATTTTCTCTGATGAAAATTGCGGAAATTTAGAGCATGTGTCCGTTAGTTCGTATCCAGCCCGATGGGGCGTTTGTAAATCATTATTTAAACGAAAAACCAGATTTTCAATGTAATTTTTATCAACCGAAATCCGCTCTAAATTTTCCAGACAAAAATTTTCTAACCTTTCGGCGGAAACTTGTTTTACCGAACAACTTTGCCAATCCTGTTTCATCGTGGAAGTGCAACGATAGTAATAATATCGTGTCAATTTTCCGTTCGTTCTTTTATTCGTAAAACAAGAAGTCATTTTTGAGCCGCACTCCTCGCAGTTTATCAATCCGCCGAAAAGAAAATTTTTGTACACTCTGAATTTTTTCATTTTGTTTTTGTGTATTTTTTGAGCAATGGCAAAAATTTCCTCCGAAATTATCGGCTCGTGTTCGCCGTTGTAAATTTCATCGTTGTATTTGATTTTTCCGGCATAAACAACATTTCTTAATATGTGGCTGATATTTGTTTTGGAGAAATTTTTGCCGCTTTTGTTTTTAATCCCACCTATTTTCAAAAATCTATAAACAACAGAAAGAGATTTTGTTTCAAGGTATTTTTCAAAAATTGATTTTATTTCCTTTTTTTCTTTAGGGTGCGGAATAAGTTTTTTGTTTTGCCTCATATATCCGTAGGGTGTAAGCCCGCCGTTCGCCATTCCTTTTTTGGCCCGCTCCAGCAGTTTATCTTTTGTCCGCTCGCTGGTCAGTTCTCTTTCAAATTGCGAAAAAGTCAGCATTATATTGCGGAGCAATCTTCCGGCGGGCGTTGAAGTGTCAAACCTTTCCGTTATGGAAATAAAATCGATTTTTGCTTGCTCAAAAAATTTAATCAGCTGGTAAAAATCTTTCGGCGAGCGAGTGAGCCGGTCTATTTTATACACAAAAACAATATCAATTTTTTCTTTTTTCAAATCAGAAAGCAGTTGTTGCAAAGCGGGCCTTTCAGTGGTGGCGCCGGAATAGCCGGCATCGGAATAAACTTTAAAAGTTTGCCAGTTGCTTTGGCTGGCAATAAACGATTTTATTTTCTGCTCTTGGGCCTCGCAAGACGAAAATTCTTTTTCCGCTTGATTGTCGGTTGAAACTCTTGTATAAATCGCACAATTTTTGTAGTTCATATTTTTATAAACCAAAGGGGCAACCCTGTCGTAGCCAACCATGCAAGACGCACGATTGAACAGAAGTTGCCCCTTCGGGAGTATAACTTAATTGTTATACTAAAAAATGCGTCTTTGGTTGGCTACGATTTCATTATACCAAAAATTTGAAAAAAGAAAAAATTGATATTGCCCTCAAAAACAAAAAATAACCTATTCGCCCGAAAGCATTAAAATTTCTCTGTTTGCGAGCCAAAATCCGCAGGATTTTGGCGAGCAAGAAAGCCCCACCACGCAAAAGCGGGGCGGAGCGGAACAATCGCTTTCAAAAAACGAACCCGCCTGCTCCAAGGCTTCGGCGGGCAAGAATCCGACTTTTTCGGAAAATCGGAAGTTCGTATCGTATTCTTTGGCTCCCGATAAAATACAGCAACAAACTTTTGAAATTATTTTGCCAAACCTGATTCACAAATCCAAAAAGCGAAACCTGACCTGACGAATTGCCCGCCGCCTGCGGCGGGCAGAAAAACCCGGTCGGCTCGCTGGCAAAAATTGGGAAAGTTTGAGGGGGAAAATTTTTGCCCGCTCGCCCGATTTTTATTTTCAAAAAATCACTTTGTTTACAGATTCACGATTTATTGCTAATATAAAATTATGAAATCATTGAAGAAAAAACAAACAACATGGAATTTAGATCCACTTTTTAAGGACGATGACGATCCGCAGATTGAAAAGAAAAGAAAGATAGTTGAAAGTAAAAGTTACGAATTCATTAACAAATGGAAAAGCCGCAAGGATTATTTAAAAAAACCAACCGTTCTTAAACAAGCATTGGATGAATATGAAAATTGGCAGAAAAATTATGGCACCGGCGGCGATGAATGGTATTATTTTTGGCTTAGGACTGCACAAAACCAAAACGATCCCGAACTCAAGGCTAAATTTAATAAAATTATAGATTTTAGCAACAAAATTCAAACCGATATTGAATTTTTTGCTTTATCAATAGCTAACATTCCACCAGAACTTCAAAAGAAATTTTTAAAGTATAAACCTTTAGAAAACTATAAACATTTTTTAGAAAAATTATTTGCTGAAGCAAGATATTTATTAAGCGAGGCGGAAGAGAAAATTTTAACTCTTCAATTTACCACATCTCATCTTAACTGGGTAAAAATGACTTCCGGATTTTTAGTAAAAGAGGAAAGGAAGGTGTTTTTGAAAGACAGGAGAGAAGGAATTAAAAATTTTTCAGAAATGCTAACTTTATCAAGCGATAAAAACAAAACGGTAAGAGATTCAGCAGCCAATGCTCTTAATGAAATTTTAGAAAAACATTCGGATGTTGCCGAGGCCGAAATGAATTCGATTCTCGCCAATAAAAAAATAAATGATGAACTCCGTAAAATGCCGAGGCCAGATCTAAGCCGACACATAAGCGATGATATCGATAGTAAAACTGTTGATGCTTTAGTCAATTCTGTATCAGGCAGATTTGATATTTCTAAGAGATATTACAAATTAAAGGCAAAATTGATGGGCCTTAAGAAATTAAAATATCACGAAAGAAATGTTGAGTATGGAAATATAGATAAAAAGTATTCATACAATGAATCTGTAAATTTAATTTATAAAACTCTGAATAAACTCGATAAAAGCTTTTTAGACATTTTTGAAAATTTTGTAAAAAATAATCAAGTAGATGTTTATCCTAAAAAGGGTAAAACAAGCGGCGCTTTCTGCTCTTACAATTTAATTTGTCAACCTACATATATTCTCCTCAATCACACGGATAAACTTAGAAATGTCTTGACAATGGCACACGAATTGGGACACGGAATAAATGATGAACTGATGAAAGAAAAACAAAATGCCCTAAATTTTAAGACTTCGCTTTCTACGGCAGAGGTTGCCAGTACTTTTATGGAAGACTTTATTCTTCAGGAAATTACGAAACAAGCGGATGATGAATTAAGGCTCGCCATTATGATGATGAGATTAAATGATGATATTTCTACGATATTTCGGCAAATTGCGTGTTATAAATTTGAACAAGAACTTCATAATAATTTCCGAAAAAAAGGTTATTTATCAAAAAAAGAAATTGGGAAATTATTCCAAGAGCATATGTCGTCATATATGGGCAATTTTGTTGAGCAATCTCCGGGCTCAGAAAATTGGTGGGTGCTTTGGAGTCATATCAGAAACTTTTTTTATAACTATTCTTACGCCAGTGGACTTTTAATTTCTAAGTCTTTACAAAATTCTGTTAAAAATAATCCAAAATTTATTGATAGAGTGAAAGACTTTTTATCAGCAGGGTCATCTGATTCTCCTAAAAACCTTTTCAAAAAACTCGGAATAAATATAACGGACAAAACTTTCTGGGACAAAGGAATAAATGAGATAGAAAATTTACTCAAAGAAGCGAGAAAATTAGCCAAAAAGTTAAGGAAAATTTAAATTAACAATTTTGAAAATAAAAATCGGGCGAGCGGGCAAAAAATGGAGGGATTCAAGGGGAGGAAATTTTTTGCCCGCGAGCCGCCGGGTTCAGTTTTGCCCGCCGCCTGCGGCGGTAGGCAATCCAAGCAAAAATTTATTATTTATTAAAAATCCGCCGCCTAAAATTTTTCATTTAAAAGGAATTAAATTTTTGCTGGGTTTGCCTCTTTGCTTATTGCAAAGAGCCGCTTTCCATTCCACTCCACACTTTCAGTTCAGCGAAATTGGATAGCGAGCAGAAAAAAATTATTCCCCCTCAAATTTACCCCGTAGGGTTGCCTTCGGCGACTCCTTCAGGGTATCTCCTTAAACTCCTTCATTTTTTACCCATTTTTCAATATTGATAAACGGTTAGTAATGAATTATATTATGTATGGTAAAAAAATCGCAGTGATTTTTTAAAATGTCCTTTTACAACATTCAAATAAGGAGGTGATTACAGTGTTTTGCCAATCAGTTACAACTCCAATTATTAAACCAGTCAACGGGGCGTGCAACTTGTCTTGCTCATACTGCTATACTTCTAGGCTTAAAGAATATGTCGTTAGAAATCGTATGCGTCCGGAAATATTGAAAGCTACGATTGATTTCTTTTGCAGCTATCAAGACGACATTGAGTTTATCTGGCACGGAGGTGAACCCTTACTTGCTGGACTGGAATTCTATCGCGAGGCAATGTAAATTCAGCGCACATGGAGACAACAGGGAAAGAAAATAACAAATTTTCTTCAAACAAATGCTACCCTCATTACTCCAGAGTGGGTTCGTTTCTTCACCGAAAACGATTTTCTTATCGGTGTGAGTCTTGACGGGCCAAAAGAATTTCACGATCAAGTTCGCTGTTATTCCACTGGCAAAGGATCTTATGATGAGGTCATGGGAGGTATTGACTTGTTGCGTCAAGCAGAGATATTCAACGGGATTATCTGTGGCATAAGCACTATCAATCACGGGTTTCCAAAAGAAATTTTCAATTTTTTTCTTGCAGAAAATATAAAAAAGTTGAAATTCGCCAAAGTGAAAAGCATCGGTCATTGTGACAATGTATCCTCGTTGGTTATTTCGCCGGCGCAATACACTGATTTTATGATCGCCATCTTTGATCTCTGGCTGGGACTAGATGATCCAAAAGTTGAGATTCGAGATATACAGAGCGTTGTTAGTCTGATTCTTGGAGGGAATAAACGCGAGTGTATCTATATGGGACAATGCGACCAGTTTGTCACTATCTATTCCGATGGCTCAATTTACGGGTGTGATTCTTTTCCGAAGACAGACGATCTATATTTCGGTAGCATATTTGATGAACCGATCGTAGTTAGATCAAATTTGCGAATAAAAAACCTTCGAGAGCTGCTGGAAAAAAGAAAAGAGTCTTGTCGCGCTTGTAATTGGTACTTTATATGTAAAGGAGAATGTGCAAAAGATTGCTATGAGCAGCTTGATTCTGTTGAGCCATTAAACGAAGTGTGCAAAAATCTACAAAGGTACTTTGAATACATTTCGACTAAAATAAGATCATACGATCTTATTTAACCGAGAACAGTATATTTCAACGCGAAAGGAGGTAAAAACCATGTTAGATTCTGTTTCTATCGTGAAAGCAATCTCCCGCCCCGTTCCAAAAGTTCTGCTTCAGGCTAAAAAGGAAGCCTTGATGCAGGCTTCGGGTAAAGGAAAGACTTGGGATAAGGCTTGGGACAAGGGTCCGTGGGACAAAGGTCACTGGGCAAATAGGAAGTAATTCTTATGCGCTTTCAGTACCCCTTCAGATTAAAATTCTGAAGGGGCTTTTATTTTACATTTTGTTTAATGACCCTTGTTAAATCTTTAAGATAATTTTCATCAATTTTCCGAGCGTCATTGATATACTTCTTTGCCATTTGATAGAGTTTAAATGCAATAAACTCTCGCCATCTTAATAAATCTTTTGACCCCGAAGTATGAGGAATAACTTTCGTGTTAAAATATTTTTCGCTTAAATAACCTTCCGGAATAAATGAACTGATCAACAATTCTTCCAAAAATATTCTGTTCGGCATACCTTCTGCCAACTTTGTAAATAATGTATCGTTTTCTTTGGCAATGTTAGTGATTTTTAAAAATAGATTTTTATTTTCCCTCAGCATTAAATGAAAAAATTCATGCGCTAAAACAGCCGGTGGGAAAAAATTATTAGGCACTTTAAGATCAAGCGGAATTTCAATGACTATAAAACCTTTTTTGGGCGTCCAAGAAAACCAAGCATTAATTTCCTTATCATTACTTATTGGATTAGAAATAAGATAAATCGGAATTTTAGAAATTGTGAATTGTTTTATTCCAATTAACTTTTTGACTTTAAGGATACTTTGTTGAAACAATGATTGGTTATTTTGAAAATATTGTTCCCATAAAAGCAGGTGCTTGAATGCTTTGTGCCAATGCGAAGCAAATACCGGATCTAACAAAACGGTAGATTTTTTTATTTTTTTTTGCATTTTTTTTCCGATTATTTTTTCAATTTGCCCCCAAATTTTATCTTCACTTTTTCCATAAAAAGACAAATCAAGTTTTTCATCTGATAAATGTTTTTGTAAATCAAATTTAATTAAATTATCCCCATCTGTTTTTGTGGCGAAAAATAAAAGATTAGATAAGCGAGAAATTTTAATTGATAAATGCATATAAATTATTATATCAGACCAGAAGAAAATTGTGAATTTGATTTGAAAAATAATTCGTCAGCCAGTCAATAATGACAGATAAAAAAACGAGTGGGTAAAAAATGAAGGAGTTTAAGGAGATACCCTGAAGGAGTCGCCGAATTTTTTTCTGCTCGCCGCCTAGTTCCGCTTGATTGAAAGCGTGGAATAGGTTGGAAAGCGGCTCTTTGCGATAGGCCCCAGCAGCAGAGAGAAGTTCGCTATGGGGCAAGTAAAGAGGCAAACCCAGTAAAAATTTAATTCCTTTTAAATGAAAAATTTTAGGCGGCGGGTTTTTAATAAATAATAAATTTTTGCTTGGATTGCCTACCGCCGCAGGCGGTGAGCCGCTCTAAGATGGTTTAATGTAAATTCTTTTTCTTGGACTGGTGGATTAGATTGGGGAGGGTAATGGTGAAAGTTTGAGAGGATTTTAATTGCGGAGCCAATCTTTCAAATACGAACTTATTATTTTGGGGGGAAATTAGGTTTTCTTTTTCTCTTTCCAACCATTCCGCTCCGCCCCGCTTTTGCAGGGCGGGGCAAAACAATCGCTCTCAAAAAAATGAAAATCCGACTTTTTTGGAAAATCGGAAGTTCGCAATATTATCTTTGGCTCCCGAATTAAAACCTTCGCAAACTTTTGAAATCATTTTACCGAATTTAATTCACAAATCCAAGAAAA
>VMGY01000006.1 GCA_007378955.1 Parcubacteria group bacterium Athens0714_12
TCGACGCTAAATTAAATCAAGATCAAACTCGAAAAATTAATTTAAAACCTCACAAATTAGAATTAATTAAGTGTCAATTATGTTCGTGGACTTGAACAGCCCAACGATATAACAAAAAAGACCGCTACTTCGGGCCTCTTTTCAGGAACTTTCTTGATTAAAAGTTTTTCTTTTCTTCTTTCCGTTAAAACATGGTTCGAGCCGATTGTTTTTCCGGGCTCTTTGGCGGTTTTGAAATCTTGCGGCGAAGCCGCTCCGAATTCGCGGGGGGTTCCTCGCCGCCGCAGGCGGCGAAATGCGTTCGGACTAATTCAAGAATACTGCACCATTTCGGAAATAGCAAGCCAGAGGAAGCCGCCTCGCTTCGCTCGGCGGCCAGTTTGTATTGGATTTTCGGGGCAAAAACGAATTGGCGATTTTGAAAGAAGAAAAGAAAAATTTTTAATCAAAATCATATGAAATACATACTTTACGCTCGCAAAAGCACTGAGGAGGATGATAGGCAGGTTTTAAGTATTGAAGCGCAGCTCGTAGAGCTGCAAGAGTATGCCGCCAAAGAAAAATTAGAAATTGTTGCCTCGCTGTGCGAGGCCAAAACCGCCAAAGAGCCCGGCCGAATAAAATTCGCAGAAATGTTGTCATTGATTGAAAAAGGCAAAGCAGACGGAATAATCGCATGGCATCCAGATAGATTAGCTCGTAACAGCGTTGATGGCGGAAAGATCATCCACCTTGTAGATCGCGGCTTGATTAAGTCCCTCAAATTTCCGACATTCTGGTTCGAAACGACACCGCAAGGGTTGTTCATGCTCAACATTGCTTTCGGCCAATCAAAATATTTTGTAGACAATTTGCGAGAGAATGTAAAAAGAGGTTTGCGACAAAAGATACGAAACGGGGTATGGCCTGGTTGGGCTCCGGTGGGCTATCTCAACAATCTTAAGACGAGAGGAGTAGATGTTGACCTTGAAAAATCTCGGTTGGTGAGAAAAGTTTTTGAACTCTACGCCACCGGAGCATATCCACTCCACTCTCTCGCAAATTGGTGCGTTGAACACAAGCTCAAGGGCAACAAGAATAACAAAATATCCATAAGCAGTTTGCAAAAGATTCTACAAAATATTTTCTACATAGGACTCATGAAATTTAAGGGAGAAGTTTTTAAAGGAACTCATGAGCCGTTAATTTCAAAGAAACTTTTTGATACTTGTCAGGAAGTGATGGCTAAACGCGGCAAAAAGAAAGACATCCGCAAACATTATTTTGCTTTTCTCGGCCTAATGAAATGTGCTTCATGCGGCTGTGCCATCACCGCAGAAATCCAGAAAGGCCATCATTACTATCACTGCACGAAAAAGAAAGGGCCGTGCCAAGAAAAGCACTTTTTGCGAGAGGAAGCACTAACCGAGCAAATCAAAAACTTCCTTCAAAAAATTTCTTTGTCGAGCCAAGACACCGAAAAAGTTTTGGCGGCGTTGGATAGCGAACAGGATAAAGCGCGAGAGGACGTACAAGCCGAAGTTAGCATTTTGAAAAAACAATTATCGCAGGTTGAGACAAAACTCCAAAAACTACTTGATGTCTATTTAGCTGATGCTTTATCCACAGAAGAATACGCCGCCAAAAAACAGAGTTTGCTTTCCGAAAAATTGTCGTTGAGTGAGAAAATTACTGACTTTGAGCAAAATGGGTTGTCTTGGCTCGAACCGGCCCGTGAGTTCGTTTTGACCTTAAATCAAGCCGTTAAATTAGTTGAGAGTGAAAACAAAGAGGAAATGACAACATTTCTGAAAACAATCGGCTCGAACCATGTTTTAGAAAATCGCCAATTCGTTTTTGCCCCGAAAATCCAATACAAACTGGCCGCCGAGCGAAGCGAGGCGGCTTCCTCTGGCTTGCTATTTCCGAAATGGTGCGGACGGTGGGAGTTGAACCCACAAGCCTTGCGGCACAAGATCCTAAGTCTTGCGCGTATTCCAGTTCCGCCACGTCCGCTTATGCTTGATTTAAAATTAGTTTAAATTTGAGACATTGTCAAACTATTGATTTGTAGTATAATTAAATTATCTTTGGATTACGAAATAGCGATCTTCAAGAAAAATATATAAATATTCTAACTTACTAAAAAATGAACGAGGTTGAATTTCTTCTACAATATTTTGGCATTACTGCCGACAAACTTTTTCCCATTGCCATAATTTTAGGTCTTGGATTGTTTTTATTATTTAAATATTTTCTTAAGCCGAATTTTAATTTTCTTAAAAAATCTATAAAAAATATTGATGATGATTTAACTAAGGTTAATAATGCCACTACTGAAATTCAATCCTATTTTACAAAACAAGGATTTACAATGCTGCACCAATTAACTATGCGGCCGGGTAGTCCTTTTGTTTTAACTGAATATGGTGAAAAATTGGTTAATGAAAGCGGCTTCCCGGAAATTTTCCGACAAAACCGTGAAAAAATAATTAATACTGTTAAATCTTATAACCCGCAAACTAATTATGATATTCAAGAATATTCTAAAAAAGTATTATTAGAAAATTTTCTTAACGACCCAATAATGAAACCAGTTAAAGATTATGCTTTTCAAAATAGCATTAAAATTGAAATTATTTTAGAAGCGGCAACTCTCTTGGTTCGCGATGAAGTTATGAAAGAATTAAAATTTGATAATTAGTTCATAAAATTAATTTTAATCCTTTAAATCTAAAATTATGTTTCCATTAAACCCATTTGA
The DNA here is from genome assembly GCA_007378955.1 of Parcubacteria group bacterium Athens0714_12. GTDB lineage: Bacteria > Patescibacteriota > Patescibacteriia > UBA2591 > VMGY01 > VMGY01. The sequence goes on from VMGY01000006.1 coordinate 2,744, forward strand.
ATCAATGAAGAAAAAATTTTATTTAAGCATTCTGCTCATCGCCTCCGCTTTCCTTCTTATCAGCTTGCTGCCGGCAATTTTTGATTTGTCGGGAATTAAACAGACAAAGCAAATACAAGAGCCGGCGCACATTTTAACTGTAAGCGCCGAAGGAAAAGTAAGAATGGTTCCGGATTTGGCGATTATTCAGGCCGGCGTGGAAACTATCAAGCCGACGGCCAGTGAATCGCAAAAAGAAAATGCCCAAAAAATGAACGCGGTCATTAACGTTATAAAGAATAAAGGCGTTGAAAAAGAAGATATTCAAACCACAAATTACAATCTTCAAGCCCTTTATGACTGGACGGAAAAAGGGAGAGTTTTTAAAGGCTATCAAACCACCCAAAATGTGACCGTCAGAATTAAAGAGCTGGATAAAATCGGCGAAATTTTGGAAGCTGTAAATACCGCCGGCGCCAACCAAATCGGCGGAATTCAATTTACTTTTGACGACCCGGAAAATTTCAAAAAACAAGCCAGTCAACAAGCTATCACCCGCGCAAAAGAGAGAGCGGATGTTTTAGCCCAATCAGCAGGCATTAAATTGGGAAAATTAATTTCTTTGAGCGAGTATTCTTATGAAGCAATTCCTTCCGCCTATTATGCTTTGGATAAGGAGGGAATGGGAGGCGGAGCTGAAACAACGCCGAATATTGAAGCGGGCGAATCAGAAATAACGGCGCAAGTAACTTTAATCTTTGAAATAAAATAACAATTTAAAATAATCTGGGCGGAAATAAAACTTCCGCCTCTTTTTTTAATTTAAACTTATGCCCAAAAAATTATTTCTTTCTAAAACCTTAATAAAAATTTGCCTTCCCGTTCTATGTTTAACGGGATTTTTTATTTTTATCCCGAAAATAAAAGCAACGGCATCCGACGATTTGATAATCAGCGAAATACAAATCACCGGCGGCGCGGGACAAACTAATAATGATTTTATTGAATTATATAATCCATCGCCCGCGCCCATTAATTTGAAAGGATACAGATTGGTAAAACGGACAAAAACCGGCATTCAAGACACCAATATTAAATCATGGACTAATGATGAATTTATTCCCGCTTATGGCTTTTATTTATGGGCTAACAGCGACTATCTTCCCATTCCCGCTTTGCCTGACGCCACTACCACAGCTTCTTTAGCCAATGACAATGGCATCGCTATTCGTTTTGGCAAAGCGGATGAAGGAGAGATTATTGACGCCTTGGCGTGGGGCGAAGCGAAAAATATTTTTATTGAAACAGCGCTTTTCCCTGATAATCCGTCGGCTAATCAAAGCATAGAAAGGGATTTGGAAACTGGAATTTTTGCCTTGCAAACAAGCCCAACCCCTCGAAACTCCCGATCTTCTGATAGCCCACCTTCCGTAGAAATACCGCCGGAAACAGAAACTATTATTAAAAACAAATCTCTACCCTCGGGAGCTTCTTCCGGCTCATCAACTCAATCTTTTTATAAACCTTCTGACGTGGCAATCAATGAATTTGTTTCCGACCCGGCTGATGAAGAAATAGAATGGATTGAACTTTATAATAAAACTTCAAGAACGATTGACCTTAACTACTGGACAATTGAAGACGGGACGGAAAAGCCTAAAAAATTAGAGGGATTATCAATAGAACCGAATAATTTTTTAGTTTTAAATAAAGGCGAAAATTTTACTTTCAGCTTAAACAACGCCGGCGACATTATTATTCTCAAAGATTTTAGCGGAAAAATTATTGATCAAGTCAGCTACGGCAATTTTGATGATGGAGAAATAAGCGATAACGCGCCTTTTGCCATTGACCCTTGTTCTTTGGCAAGAATTTCCGATGGCCATGACACTGATAATGATTTTAACGACTTTCAATTAACTGACGCGCCGACAAAAAGCGAATCTAATTTTATCAGTCAAGAAAAAAATGAAATTTTTCCTTCATCCGTGATTATCAATGAAATTTTTCCTAATCCGGCCTGTCATGACAATGAAAAAGAATTTATTGAATTAAAAAATATTAGCAACCAAGAAATTGATTTATTGGATTGGCAAATAGGCGACAGCGGCAAAAGAATTTATGTTATTAATAAAAATGATTTTAAATCAACAATCATTTCGGCGCAAGGATTTTTTCTTTTATCGCGGAAACAAACAAAAATCGCTTTAAATAATGGGGGTGATCAAATTAAACTTTATTGGCCTGACGATAAAATCGCTGATTTTTTTGAATATTCCGAACCAGCCAAAGAAAACCAATCTTATGGCCGCAACCAAAAGGGCAAATGGTTATGGAGCATTGAACCAACGCCTGGACAAGAAAATATCATCAGCCAGCCAAATCAAACGCCGAAAGCGATAATTGAAGCGCCCCTGAAAGCAAGTATCGGGGAAGAAGTGATTTTTGACGCTTGTGATTCTTACGACCCTGACGGCGACGAGCTTTCTTATTTTTGGGTTTTTGACAATGGCCTGACTGACGACCGCCTTGTCGCGAGGCATATTTTTAAAAAAGCCGGCATTTATCAAATCAGCTTAAAAGTTAAAGACTCTAAAAACGCGGAAGATGAAACAAAAATCAGCATTGCCATTGAAGAAAAAAGCGAAAAAATGAAAAAAAGCGACGAAAAAATTTCTAAAGAAACAATTAGAGGAATTGAGATTAATGAATTTTTGCCCAATCCTGTCGGTGCTGAGGAAGAAGAATGGATTGAAATTTATAATGCCAATGACGATGAAATTAATCTTTTAAATTGGGTTTTAGACGACCAAGAAGGCGGCAGCCATCCTTATAAAATTTCTCAAAATCTGATAATCGCGCCCCAAGAATATCTGATTTTTAAAAGAAAAGAAACTAAAATCGCTTTAAATAATGATGTCGACCAAGTCAGATTATTCAACGCTCAGGGAGAGCTTGTTTCCCAAGCCAGCTATCAAAAAAGCCAAGAAAATTGTTCTTACGCTTTGGATAAAAACAAAAAATGGCGATTGACTGAAATTTTGACGCCTTTGAAGGAAAATATAATTTTTTTAAGCGATGAAACGCCGGAAATAGAAAAAATCATTAAATTAGACACGGAAGAGATAAAAAATTCAGAGATCAACGACTTAGTTGAAACTCAAGGCATTGTTGCCGTAGAGCCGGGAATTTTAGGCAGCCAAATTTTTTACCTTGATGGCGGCGCCCAAATTTATTGCTATAAAAAAGATTTTCCCGATTTGAAATTAGGCGACTTGATAAAAGTAAAAGGGGAAATTTCCCAAAGCCAAGCCGAGAAACGGATTAAAATAAAAACACAAAATGATATTATAATTTTAGAGCGGGGGGAACCGCCATTAGTTAAAGAAGTCGCGATTGAAGAAATCGGAGAGGAATTAAAAGGATGTTTAGTAAAAATCAACGGGCAATTAATTGAAAAAACAGGCGACAATCTTTATTTGGATAATGGCAATGAAGAAATTAAAGTTTATATTAAAAAATCCACTGGAATAAAAATTCCGCAAGAAATAAAAGAAGGGGACTATTTGGAAGTTTCTGGAATAGTCAACGAGATAAAATCAGAATGGCGGCTATTGCCTCGTTATCAAAATGATATTATAATAACTAAAAGAATTGAACTTCAAGAATATCTGCCCGCGGGCATTGCCAATATCCCGAAAATTCAAAATCAAATCGCGACGAAATACATAATTTTAACAATAACAGCTTTGGCAATAATTATTGCTGGTTTTGTTTTTAAAAGTAAAATCGCTTAATAATTTAAATTTAAAATGTGACAAAATCAAACAAAAAAGGATTTACCCTAATTGAACTTTTAATTGTTATTGCCATCATTGGGCTGATTTCTGTTTTGGCTGTCACGGCTTTAAAAAATGCCAAAGAGAAAACCAGAAACGCCAAAAGAAAATATGACTTGAAGCAAATTCATACTGCTCTGGAATTGTATTATGATAATCGTCGGACTTATCCGTCAGAAGATTGGTGTGATTCAAGCAAAGGGTCTTGCGCTACTGCCTGCCCTTGCGCTGGCAGTGATTGGAATTACGCGGCAACCCGCATTGCTGGCTCTTTAAGAAATGATAATTTAATGCAAAATCTACCTAAAGATCCTTTGAATAATACAACTTATTATTATTGGTACGAACCTGATTGCAACCAAGGTACTTGCGTTGGGCAAGGTTGTTGCTATTATGAAATCGGCGTTAGTTTGGAAGGGAGCGGCTCATTTAGATTACAGGGCGGTAAAAATGTAACCAATTAATTCTAAGTTTATCAGTTCCATGACTTACGCATTTGATAATAATCCACACGCTGTCATTGCGAGGAGGAGCAGCAACGACGACGCGGCAATCCCGTTGTCTGTCGCGTCTCGCCACACTTCCTCCTCCGCTTCCTCTTCCGCTGAAGCTACGGGGGATAAGAAAACTACGAAGGATAAGTCGCTCGCGGCTAAAGACCAGGCCTCTCCTTGCCCTGTTAAATAAAAAACTTTTGATTTTTAATTCGCTATGCGAATTATTTAACAGGGCGAGCAATGACAAGAAAGTTGAAACGCGTAAGTTCTAAATTCAAAAAAATATAATGAAATTATGCCTGAATTCATTTTCACCGACCAAAATTTTAAAGATGAAGTTTTAAATTACAAAGGCGTGGTTTTGGTTGATTTTGGCGCTGAATACTGCCCTGGTTGCAAAATAATTACCCCGATTATGGAAAATTTAACTAAAGAATACCAAAATAAAATCAAAATAGGAAAAATGGATATCGCGGAAAATCCCAAAACAACGGCTGAATACGGAGTAATGTCCATCCCTGTTTTAATTATTTTTAAAGAAGGAAAAATAGTTAAACAAATGATGGGCGTGCGGCCAAAATTAAAAATTAAAGAAATGATAGATGCTGTTTTGTCAAAATAAGCCATCTTTGCCTGATTTTAGTTACGAAACAAAGCTTCTAAAAAAAGGCTTTAAAAATATCGCCGGCTTAGATGAAGTGGGCCGCGGAAGTTTGGCAGGTCCGATTGTCGCCGGAGCGGTGATTTTAAATTCTAAACAATACATAAAAATAAAAAATAAAAATTTAAAATATTCGATCAAGGATTCAAAAAAATTATCGCCAAAACAAAGGGAAAAATTATTTGAAATTATTACTTCGCGAGTTTCGGCTTGGGCGATAGGCGCGATAAATGAAAAAATAATTGATAAAATAGGAATTGCCAAAGCCAACGCTCTGGTTATTAAAAAAGCAGCTAAAAATTTAAACGTTAAACCGGATTTTCTTTTAATTGACGGTAATTTAAAGATTGATAAAATAGTAATTCCCAATTATAATGTAATTAAAGGCGATGAAAAAATTTTTTCCTGCGCCTGCGCCTCTATCCTTGCCAAGGTCTACCGCGACCGATTAATGAAAGAAAAATTCCATAAAAAATACCAATTATACGGCTTTGACAAACATAAAGGATATGGAACTAAGTATCATTTAGAAATGATAGAAAGGCACGGACTCTGCCCTTTGCACAGAAAATCATTCAAAATTAAAATTAACAAATAAATTTTATTAATTGAATAATAAAAATATGTCTATTCTCACCACAAAAATTCCCGGCGGCAACGAATTAATGGATGCCAAAAAGGTTTTAGAAAAAATCGGCGTTAAGGAAGGCGACAGAGTTTGCGACTTGGGCTGCGGAAGCAAGGGTTATTTTAGCTTGCAGGCGGCTAAATTAGTCGGCAATAAAGGCATGGTTTACGCGGTGGATATTTTAAAATCTGTTTTAAAAAATGTAGAAAAAGAGGCTAAACACGAAGGCCTTTTTAATCTTAAAACTGTTTGGTCCGACTTAGAGATCGCGGCCGCGACTAAGATAGAGCCTTTGGATTTGGATTTCTGCTTATTAATCAATCTTCTTTTCCAGACTAAAAAACATTTTGAAGTAATGAAAGAAGCGAGCAGATTATTAAAAAAAGACAATGGCAAATTGGCAATAATTGATTGGAAAAAAATCAACTCGCCTTTTGGCCCGCCCGTAGGAATCAGAATTTCTCCGGAAGAAATTGAAAATTTCGCCCAACAGCTCGGCTTAAAAAAAGATTTCGCCTTTGAAGCGGGTAATTTTCATTTTGGGATAGTTTTTAAAAAATGACATTTAATAAATTTATGATAAAAAATAAAGAACTTTTAGAAAGAGGGATGATAGGAATTATTTCTAAAGAAAGTTTAGAAAAAAAATTAAATTCGGGAAAAAAATTAAGAATAAAATACGGCGCTGACCCTACGGCTCCTGATTTGCATCTTGGGCATAGTGTCTGCTTGAAAAAATTAAAAGAATTCCAAAATTTAGGCCATCAAATCGTTTTCATTATCGGCGACTTCACCGCTAAAATCGGCGATCCTTCCGGAAAATCAAAAACCAGGCCAATGCTCTCTGACGCGGAAATAGAAAAAAATACTAAAACTTATTTCCAGCAAGTCGGTAAAATTTTAGATTTAAAAAAAATTGAAATTCATCGCAATAGCGAATGGTTTAAAAAAATGAATTTAAAAGAAATTTTAAATTTAATGTCTGATTTTACCGTGGCAAGAATCTTGGAAAGAGACGACTTTACTAAAAGATTAAAAGCAGGCGAAGAAATCAGCCTTCATGAAATTTTATATCCGGTCATGCAAGCTTATGACTCTATTATACTTAAAGCGGACGTGGAAATCGGGGGTAATGACCAAATTTTTAATATGCTCGCCGGCAGAGACTTACAAAGAAAAATGAATCAACCGGAGCAGGATATTATCACTCTTCCCCTTCTTATCGGTTTGGACGGCAAAGAAAAAATGAGCAAGGGCTTGGGAAATTATGTGGGCGTCGCGGAAGCGCCTCAAGAGCAATTTGGAAAAATAATGTCTATTCCCGACCATTTAATAATAGATTATTTTAAATTAACAACTAACATTTCTTTAAAAGAAATTAATCAAATGGAAAAAGAAATGAGGAACGGGGCCAATCCGCGCGGCTTTAAAGCAATGTTAGCCAGAGAAATTATCACTTTATATCACAATAAAAAATCTGCCTTAATCGCGGAAAAAGAATTTGATCATATTTTCAAAGAAAAAAAACAGCCGTCTGATATTCCGGCCATAAAATTAAAAAATAAAAATTATAAAATCATTGATTTGCTTACTGAAACAAAATTAGTCAAAAGCAAGGGTGAGGCGAGGCGATTAATTGAACAAGGCGGCGTAAAAATAGATAATAAATTAATTAAAGATTGGCAAAAAGAAATAAAAATAAAACAAGGAATGATTGTCCAAATCGGCAAAAGAAAATTTGTGAAAATAAATTAGATTAAACTACAAAATCTATAATTAAAGGGTGAAGGCGTCTTTTTTGCAGACGCGGCGATTAGTCCGCAGCGCAAAAAAGACGCCTTCACCCTTTTCAATTCAATGTTTTATTCTCTATAAAATTTAGCCGCTTTTTCCGGCAGGACGGAATTAACCACCATGCCGGAGCCAAGTTCAACGCCGCCCCAAATGCTGTCGCGCGGCTGAATTTTTAAATAAAAATGCTGGTCGGTATCTTTGATGACTTGATGGAGAAAAAAATTATAAGAAATATCCAAAGAATTTAATTTGACCAAAATTTTTTTCAACGCCTCGGCAAATCCCGTTATCTCTTTTTTATTCAAAGAGGTGATATTATCCAAATGGCGGCGAGGAAAAATCCACGCTTCATAATGAAAAGCGGAAGCATAAGGACAAAAAGCAACGACTTCTTTATTGCTAAAGATTTTTCTTGGGCTTTTTTCTTCTTTTTTAATAATTTCGCAATAAGGGCAAGCGCCTTTTTCTGTTTGGTAATTATGCATTTGCTGAAGTTCGCTTAAAACATCCGGCGGCAAAACTTGGGAAGCAAAAATCTGAGAATGGGCGTGAAAAATTGAAGCGCCTGCTTTACCGCCGTCATTTTTAAAAACTAAAATATACTCGATTTTTTTATCATTACCAATCACTTTAGTTCTATCAATATAAACTTCTACAATTCTTTTTATTTGCGAGATGGAAAGGTCGGCAAATTCCAAGCCATGTTTTGGCGTCTCAATAATCACTTCTTGCTTGCCGTACGCTTCAGAATTATCTTCAATGACAACCGGAAATTTATTTCTTAAAACCTTGGCTAAAAAATTCTTTCCGCCATTGTATGTTTTAATCAATAATTCTTTTTCCACGCCTTCCTCGCAAAAAGGGCAGGGTACTTTTGGCTCAAGAATACTTTCCTCTTTTAAATCGCGCGGCCTCTTTGCTCTTTGTGGAGTGATAATTACATATTTATTCAAAAAATAATCTTTTCTAATTTCTGATTTCATAATTTTTAGAGTGTTAATGATAATTATTGTCATTTTAAGCTGTAGGCGAAGAATCCCATTATTCTATGAGATACTTCGGCTTCGCCTCAGGATGAAAGTGTTGAATAATTATTCAACACTTTCAATTTTTCGTAAACTTTGATATATTCTTTGGCTGATTTCTGCCAAGAAAAATTTTGACTCATGCCATTAATTTGCATCTTGCGCCAAATTTTTTTATTTTTAAAAATTAGCAGCGCTTTTTTGATAGTCTTTAATAATTCCCGGTGGTCATATTTTTCAAAAACAAATCCCGTTGATTGAATATTGAATATTGAAAATTGAAAATTTTTCACGCTATCTTTCAAACCGCCCGTCGCCCTCACCAGAGGAATAGTGCCATAGCGCATAGAAATCATTTGTCCCAAACCACAGGGCTCAAAACGGGAAGGCATTAAAAAAATATCGCAACCGGCGTAAATTTCCTGCGCTAACTTGGCGTCAAATTTTATAAAAACTTTAATTTTTTCAGGATATTTTTTTTCAGCCCCTCTTAATGCGTTTTCATATTTTGATTCCCCTGTCCCCAAAAAAACCATTTGGCAATTCAGATTCGTGGCTTCGTCCATAATTTCACTGATTAAGTCAATCCCTTTTTGTTCGGCTAATCTTCCTACTAATCCAAAAAGAGGAATTTTTGAATCTTGCTTTAAACCGCAAATTTCCTGCAAATATAATTTATTTTTTTCTTTTATTTCTAAATTTTTAATTGAATAATTATATTTGATTTTCGGGTCGTTTTCCGGATTGAAAATTTCCGTATCAATGCCGTTTAAAATTCCGCGAAGTTCGTTTTTTCTTTTTTGCAAAACATCTTCCAGTCCCGCGCCATATTCTTTGGTTAAAATTTCTTTAGCGTAATTAGGGCTGACCGTATTAATAAAGTCGCTATTCACAAGTCCGCTTTTCAAAAAATTAATTTTTTTATTTTGGTCAATATTTTTTTCAGGAATAGGCAAGTCTAACATTTCGGAAATGTCTTTAGCTTCGTAATGGCCTTGGTATTCTAAATTATGGACCGTAAAAAGAGCGGCGATTTTTTTATACCTTTTATCTTTCAACGACAAGCTTTTCAATAAAAATGGCAAAATGCCGACATGCCAATCATGGCAATGAATAACATTCGGCCACCAATTTAATGGTTCAAAAATTTCTAAAACCGACCGAGCAAAGAAAGTAAATCTTTTTGCTTCCCTTAAACTATCCTCCGGCATCGCGGATTTTTCAAAATAAATGCCGTTATCCCCCAAATATTTTTGGTGGTCAATAAAATAAACAGGGACTTCGCTTGCCGGCAAAAGACATTGATAAAGATCGAATTTTTCATCTTTGTTGTAAAAATTAATTTTAATTCCCTCGGCAATTTTTTCAAGCTGATATTTTTCTTCGTCAACAATTCCATATTTAGGAATGGCAATTCTAACATCAATGCCCAATTTTTTTAAAGTTTTTGGCAAAGCGCCGATGACATCGGCCAAGCCGCCGATCTTAGCGATTGGATTCAATTCCGAGGCGACAAATAAAATTTTCATATATTTTTTTTATATTTTTTGATTACTTCCCTATAGATTTTTTCATAACCATCAACCATTTTTTCCACGGTAAAATTTTTTTCTACCCATTGGCGACATTTTTTGCGATCAATGGTTTTAATTTTTTCAATCGCACCCACCATTTCTTTTAAATTATTAACTGCAAAACCCGTTACCCCATCTTTAATAATCTCAGGTGCGGAGCCTTTATTAAAAGCAATTACTGGCGTGCCGCAGGCCATGGCTTCAATCATCACCAATCCAAACGGTTCCTCCCATTTAATGGGAACTAAAAGACAATAAGCATTTTTTAAATATTTAATTTTTTCTTTGGTAGATAAAAAACCTAAAAATTTTATATTTTTGTTTTCTCTGATTTCCTTTTTTACTTTCTCCATATAATCTTTGTGATCGGGATGAAAATAGCCAGCGATAAAAAGTTTCTTTTTTGTTTCTTTTGCCACTTTTATCGCTTCTAAAGTTCCCTTTTCAGGGGAAATTCTTCCTAACCAAAAAAGATAATCTTGAGGTTTTTTATTAAAAGAATAAAGCTGTAACGGCGTGCCATTATAAACTTTCCCTATAAAATTAAAATTGGGATTATTTTCTATTTGTCTTTGAGAAATCCCTACAAACATTATTTTAGAAAGTCTTTTTTTATTTTCATCATAAAATTTAGGATTATGAAAAGTGGCAATTACCGGAGTTTTAATATTTTTTGAAAATTCAAATAATCCCCAAAAACGATCTATGGCGGGGTCATGAACGTGTATAATATCAAATTTATGAGATTGCTTAACTACATTTTCACAATATTTTTTAAATAATTCATAACCTTTTTTATTATTTATATCTAAATGTTTATCAACAGAAGACATCCAGCCGGAAGCAAGTTTGGCCGAAGTTTTAGAATCTGTCGGGGCAAAAACGGTCACCTCATGACCTCTTTTCACTAGTTCTTCACTTAGAAGATAAGAAATATTCGTAACACTGCTGGGTGAAGAAAGTAATTCCGGCGAAAAAGGTATTAAGCCGCCGGGGACTTGGGCGATTTTTAATTTCATAAATTTAATAATTTAGATTGTTTGCTTAAAAATTGTTTTATTTTCTTAGCAACAGGCACTCTTTCTCCCCATATTTTTCCTAAAATTACATATTGAATCATTTGCGCTTTATAAATATCTAAATCTAATTGATAGCCATTTTTATCAAAAGTTGGGCGTTGATTAAAATAGTTTATAATAAATAAATTTTCCAATTCATTAATTTGTCGGGATGAAAAAATTCCATTCTCTTTTAAGAAATAATCTAATTGGAATAAAAATCTTCCCAAGTCTCTCAAGGGATTTCCTATTTCCATAGTATCAAAATCAGTGAGATAAAATGAATTATTTTTTTTAATAAAATTAGCGGGTTGGAAATCGCCATGAATCAAACAAGCTTTATTTTTTTTCTCTATTGTTTCCGTTTTTTTAATAAGAACTCGCAAATTTCTTTTAATTAATGGCGTTAAAGATTCAATATTCGGCTTAATAAATTCTATGGTTCTATTTAAGATTATTTCTTCTATTTTTTGATTTAATTTTTTAAATAGAAATTTATTGGATTTTTTTATTTTTAAATTATGGAGATCGGCCAGCCATTGAGAAAATTTTTCTATTATTTTTTTTGTTTGATTAAAATTTAAATTTTTTTTTGAGAGGATATCAACAAAAAAATCTCCTTTAATATATTCCCTGATTATTATTTTTAATTTGGCTAAAAATCCATAAAGAACAGCGATTTTAAATTTTTTTATTTTTTTTAATTCTTTTAAGGCGAATAAATTTCTATCGAAATAATCTTCATTATCATGAATTTCTAAAATAATTTTATCGGGCAAATTTTTTTCTAAAGTTAATAAGGCGGTAATTTTATACTGTTCATTGATAATTAATTTATCTTTTAATAATTTTATTTCTTTAATCAAAAGATTTTTATTTTTAAATATTTTAATAAGTTCTTTTTGAATTTCTTGTGGGTTATTTTTTAAAAAATAAAAAATTTCAATTGCTTTTTGGTTTGCCATATTTTTTGATTATTTTTATTTTCTCGTCACTTCTTCGCGTTTTTTAACAAGTTCTTGAATTCTATTTCTAAATTGAGCCGCCCTTTCATATTCTTCAACTTTAGCCGCTTCAAGCATTTGTTTTTTTAAATGCTCGATTATTTTATTAAACTCTTCAGGCGGAATATACGGGGCGGTGGTATCAAGTCTCATTGAAACTTCCTCGTCATAATGCTCTTTTACCAAATCTTCAACTATGCCTTGTCTTTGCCAATCCAAAGCGGTAAAAACAATATTTTTATAAAGTTCTATAGCCATTTCTTTGTTTTTTTTACTTGCGCCAGGTGTGATTAAAACTGTTTCTTCTAATTCTTTCGCTCCTTTTTCTAAAATTTCTAAACTCCACCATGGCTTGGCCGATGCCCACCAATATTGATCAGAATGTAAAGCGAAATCAAGCATTTCTCTTGCTTTTTTATATTCTTTCACTTTAGGATTACTTTTATTAACAACTTCTATCGCTAAATAAGTCAGCTTCCATTGCATTTGATGAATTTTATTTTTTGGTTCATCCCATCTGGAGAAAGGGATCTTTCTCGCCATATCTTTATGCATCAATGTCCAGGTGGAAGGAACCGGGTTGCAAACATCTTCTTTAAAATATTTATAAAGTTCAGAAATAGTGACTGTCGGCAACTCATTTGATTGATAAATATCTATTAAAAGTTTTTCCAACCCTAATCGGTGGTGGCCAAAAGTTTCGCCATCCATAGCAGTCAATAAATATTCATGTTTTTTTAATCTTTCTCCTAAATCGCGCAATAAAACATTGCCGCTTTCTAATTGAGCGGATAAAATTTTAAAAGAAAAGGCCCTTTCTCTGAAAAAAATTCTAAAATCATCTAATCCTTTTATTTTATAAATTTTTGAATAGTCTGGATCACCTCCAGGAAAAGATGCTTCGTCGGCAATAATCCACTTATAACCTAAATTTTTGACTATTTTCGCTAAATCTTTAGTAAAGGCCATCTCAGGAGGGAAGAAACCGGTTGGCTTATAGACATTTCCAAAATATTTTCTATTAGTTAAATAATTAAGTTCTATTTGGCGCAAAATTTCTTCTTTTGGCAACTTAGGCAAAAGGGCGTGATATTTCGCGCTTCCCGTCAATTCAATTTGCCCTGCCTCAGTTAACTTTCTAATATCATCAATAACATCTTTAAAACCATTTTTATAAAAAAGCTCTGTCAAACAAGCATTTATATTTAAAGTAACCTTTGCTTTAGGTGACATTTTTAGTCCCGCGAGAATTTTTCGATAACTTTCATTTACGACTTTTTCTAAAATTCTTTTTTTTTGATTAGCGGGTTGATAAATGTGCAAAAAATTTGCCCAATACATAATTTTATAATTTAAATAATTAATTTTGTTCGTGATGGCGCAATATTCGGCGATAAAGAAGAACGTATTTCTTTGCCGGAATTTCCCATGAATATGATTTTCTCATTCCCCTTCTGACTAATTTATTCCATACTTCCGGATATTTATAAGTTTCCAAGGCGCGGGTAATAGCGACTAAAAAATCTTTAGCGTCGTAAGTTTTAGCGACAAAACCATTGCCTTTATCTGTTTTAGGATTAAAGTCGGTAATCGTGTCGAATAACCCTCCTGTACCGTGAACAACGGGAACTGCTCCATACCTCAAGCTAATTAATTGCCCCAAGCCGCAGGGCTCAAAACGGGAAGGCATTAAAAAAATATCACAGCCGGCGTAAATTTTAGTCGCGTCTATGGTATTAAATTCCAAAAGCGCGGCGATTTTTTTTGAATGCCTCTGAGAAATTTTTCTAAAAAACTTTTCATACCTTTTTTCGCCCGCGCCAAGCAAAACAAGCTGGACATCCAAATGCAAAAGCTGGTCAATAATTTCAATAATCAAATCAAATCCTTTTTGTTCGGCAATTCGAGAAACCATTCCCATTAAAGGCACATGGGAATCTTCTTCCAACTTAAACCATTTCTGTAAATAAATTTTATTTTTATTTTTATTATCCAAAGAATCAACGCTGTACTTTTGGATCAAACCAGGGTCAGTCGCCGGATTAAATTCTTTCTGGTCTATGCCGTTTATCACGCCGAATAATTTATATTTTCTCGCCTGCAAACTTTTGCTTAGTCCTTGCCCGTTATTTTCTTCTAAAATTTCTCTAGCGTATTCTTCGGAAACAGTATTAATAATATCACTATGAATAATCGCTCGTTTGGTAAAATTTATTTTTTCAATTTTATCTTTTTCATTAAAAAAGGGTAGAGTGGCATGACCGCTGTCTCTTTCATTTTCAGGAAATTCCCACCAATTGCTGCCTAATTGGAAAATAAGATTATGAATTGTAAAAATAGTTTTGGTATTTTTAAATAAAGAATCTTTTTTATGTCTTTCTTTTAAAAATTGCGGGATTAAACCGGTATGCCAATCATGGCAATGAATAATATCCGGCTTAAAATTCAAATGCTCCAACAATTTAAAACAAGCTAAATCAAAAACTAAAAATTTTTGGTTTTCATATTTAGTTTTATAAATGCCATTGGCGCCGTTAGAAAAAAAATCTGGCGACTCAATAAAATAAACCGGAAAATTTAATAATTTTTTATTCAGCCAAAAATTTATTTTTATCTTCGTGGTTTTATCAATGGTTAATTTAATATTAGAAGCGATTTTTTCCAATTCAAATTCTTCTTTATCAATCGCGGCATAAAGCGGGGTGGCAGCGATCGCTTTATGGCCTAATTTAGTTAATGCTTTGGGCAAAGCGGAGGCAACATCAGCTAAACCGCCTGTTTTGGAAAAAGGCGAAATTTCAGAAGAAATAGAAACTATTTTAATTTGTTTTGGCATACCCGGTAGTACAACTTTGAGAATATTTAAATTCTAAAAGTTATAATTAATGATAAATAATTTATTATGCCGACAGCGCAAACTGTCAAAGTTGTACTACCGGGCATAATTATTTTTTATAATCCTGCTGGCGCAAATAGCAATCGCTAAAGCGTCGGCCGCGTCGTCAGGCTGGGGAATTTTATCTAAATTTAAAAATTTAGCCACCATTTTTTGCAACTGCCGTTTTGGCGCTTGGCCATAATTTGTTAATCCCTGCTTTACTTGAAGCGGCGTGAACTCATACAAAGGAATATCCAACTGAATAACCGTTAATAAAATCACGCCTCTCGCTTCCGCTACTTTAATGGCTGTTTTGCTATTCTTGGCAAAAAAAATATCTTCTACCGCGACAGCGGAAGGTTTGCAATTTTTAATAATTTTTTTTAATTCTTGATGAATTTTTTTTAATCTTTCTGAAAAATCATTTTTAGCTTCGGTTTTTATACAGCCGTAATCTATTAATTTAATTCCATTTCTATCTTGCTCTATTATACCATAGCCAGTGGTGGCAATCCCAGGATCAATGCCTAAAATAATCATATAATAATATTACTCCGAATTCGTATAATAATCATTAATATCTTCCAATTCATCTAATTCATTGCAAAAATTTTCAATTTTTTCTTTTAATTTCAAATTGTCAACTTTTATTTTATTTTTCGCGTCCAATTCCACTTCGGCATAATCTAAATTAATGTTTTTATTTTCTAAATGCTCTCTTACTTTCTGCAAATCCTCAGGCTTGGTGCAAATAGTCAATTCTCCGCCTTCTTCTTGGATATCTTCAGCTCCCTTTTCTATTAAATCCAATTCAAATTGCTCCAAATCTTTTATTTTATCTTTATAATTAATAATTTTAATAATGCCTCTTTTTTCAAACATCCACGCCACAGAATTAGTTCCGCCTAAATTAACATTATATTTATGTAAAACCCTTCTTAAATCTCCTATTGTTCTATTTTTATTATCAGTTAAAGCATTAATAATGAAAACAATGCCCGCGGGCGCGAATGCCTCATAAATAATTTCTTCAATTATTTCGCCTTTTAATTCGCCGGTTCCCCGCTTAATCGCCCTTTCAATATTCTCTTTGGGCATATTAGATTTCTTCGCGTTTTCAATGCACAATCTTAATTTAAAATTAGCTCCGGTATCTCCGCCCCCTTCTTTGGCGGCAATAGTTATTAAATGCCCTAATTTGGTAAAAATCATTCCTCTCTTATTGTCCGTTATTCCTTTTTGCCGTTTGATTTGTGACCACTTGGAATGTCCGCTCATAATCTTATTAACAAAAATATTCTATAAAATATTAATTAAATATTAACAAATTCTCAACAAACTGGCAATAGCTTTTAAATTATTTTTTATGTTGTGGTATAATAAATAATATAAATTTATTTTAATTATAAATATCATTATGATTACTATTTTAGATGAATCAAAAAAGATTAAAAAAATAGACTTCGACGAAATGGCGAAAAAATTAGAGGAAATGCCGAAAGAATATCAAAAAGCTTGGCAGGAATCGGAAAAAATAAAATTGCCGAAGGATTATCAAAATTTTCAGCAAATAATCGTTTGCGGTATGGGAGCTTCGGCCATAGGAGGAGATTTAGCTAAAAACTTTTCTAAAATGCCCATTTTTGTCAATCGCGACTATATTTTGCCTAAATTTGCCAATAAAAAATCATTAATTGTTTTAATTAGTTATTCAGGAAACACGGAAGAAACTTTAAATTGCTTAGAAGAAGCAAAAAAGAACAAAAATAAGGTGTTTATTATCACTTCCAATGGAAATTTGTTAAAAAACGCCCAAAAACTCAAACTGCCTTTTTATAAAATAGAATATTCTTCAGTTCCAAGATTAGCCTTGCCTTACCTTTTTACGCCTTTATTAAAAATCTTAGAAAAGCTTAATTTTCTAAAAAATACGATTAATTTTGAAAAAGCTTTTAGTTCGCTTTCTTCATTTAACGATAAAAACAGCTTAAAAACTGCTGAAAAAAATAATTTTGCCAAACAATTAAGCCAAAAAATCCATAATCGTCTTCCAATAATAATCTCATCCGGTGATTTAAAGGGGATAGCGAGAAGATGGAAAACGCAATTTAATGAAAATGCCAAAAATTGCAGTTTTTTTGATACTTTGCCGGAATTAAAGCACAATACCATAGAAGGCCTTATTTTTCCAAGGCAAATTAAAAATAATTTAATATTTCTGCTTATCCAAAGTAATTTTGACAATACCCAAATAAAAAATTCTTTTCCATTATTAAAAGAATTTCTAAAAAAAGAAAAATTGTCCTTTGAAGTTGTTAATATCCAAGAAAATGACTTATTTTCTCAAAATTTATCATTACTTTGCTTGGGGGATTGGTTAAGTTTCTATTTATCTATTTTAAATCAAATAAATCCGTCTCCTGTAAAAAAAATAGATTGGCTTAAAAACTTAAAACAATAAAACCTGTTGAAAAGCTGTGCATAATTTATTTATTTTAAAATTTGTCTACATTAGTGTAGACATTAATGTATAGTCTTGTCTGGACATGTCCAGAATAATCCAGACAAAAAAATTAATAATCAAAAAATGTGTAGTCCTGTCTTGACATGTCCAGACAGGACTACACATTTTTTGATTAAAACAAATCAATCAATTAGCTCAAAAATTTTTAGAAATACTTACGATAAATCACTGCGCACTCCTTTGCATAGCATCGCAACCTTGACAAAATTTTATCATATTTTTGTTTTAAAAAATTTTACTCCGTAGATTAAATTTATGTTATTTCCTCCATCCATTAACAAGCTCGGCGCATCCCGCCAAAAATAATAAAAAAATAATTTTTTTCGAGTTTACTAATAAACGATTTTTGGCTTAGATAAAGGCCAAAATCAATATTTTCTATTTTAAAAAATCATCAATATTTATCAAAAAAATAAAGAGTTTTTTGGCTCTTTATTTTATATAAATAACATTTTTGCTTAAAATTTTTTGATTAAATTTTTAACTCTGTAAGATTAAAACCATTGCCCTTATCTTGGCAAGTTACCTGTCTAAATTTTCCTATGCTTTGGCAGGATATTATATTGTTTCGCGAATTAACGCACGACTTCAAAGCAGGGAAGAATTGGCTCCAACCCTTGCGGACGTGGATTTTAGAGACGAAAAAAGCCAAAAAATTGGCTTCTTCCGAAAACTACGAGAAAATGAAGCGGTTTGTTCAAAAACACGGAACGAACCCCAAATTTTTGGACAAATCTATTTCCTTTTCTTTTTGCCCGCCGTGGGATTTTGTGGCTTTGCGCCTTGCGCAAAGCCCGAATGCCGAGCGGCGAAGCCGCGAGGCAATCCTTTCATCAAACGGCGAAAGTTGCGATTGGTGGACTATTCTTAAGATAGTTCGGACGCATTTCGCCGCCTGCGGCGACGAGAAACCCCCCGCGAAATTCTGAAAAGGCGGCGGAGCCGCATCGATGACAATCTTCCCGATTTCATCAAAATCTTTAATTTTGTTTGAATGAAAATTAAAAAATAAAAAAGGTTGTTATTTTTAATAACAACCTTTTTGATGCATCATAACTCTTGACTATGATCTGTCCCAGTTATTCCATGCTCCATAGTCAGACCACCGTTGGTAGTCCTTCTTTGACTTTATTTGATTTAGGAGGAATGTTAAAATTTTCCATCTTTATTTAGGAAAATGTATATATACATCATCCATTGTAAGCCAAAAAGGATCTTCAGAATAAATGTTAAATGGTATCTCCTTTAAAGCTCGAGAGTTGATTAATTCGGGCATAAAAGGGAAGTTGTAAAAACGCCAAACATCTTCATACCATTGTCCATTTTGAGAATAATACTTTTTTCTTAAAAACCCCTTCCCTCTTATAAATGGTTTTCCACCATTCAGAAAGGGAATTATTTCGTAATCTTCCCCCTCAATACAACCATCTTCATCTTTCCAGTAACCTGATGCCATATTACACCTCCTTCATTTTTATTTTTATTATTAAGGTACGAAAATCACACCCATTTCAACTAAAAACATTATTTCTATATCTCAAAAGAGTATATTATATCACAACATAAATGTCAAGAGTTTGTACTCGTCCAGCACATTTGAGACTCTGCGGCGGGTAATTTATTCATAATATATCGCAAAGGAGAAATAAGTCCAATCGACCAGTGTGGCCTCCTCGTGTTGTACCATAGGAGCCAATCCATAAGTTTTTTGTTGAATGCCCCAATATCATAAGCGAGCAAATGCCTGTTTCTTGAAATGAACGCTTCTGAAAGAGTGCGGTTGAAACGCTCAATTTCACTTTGCATTTTTGGCGTTCGGGGATAGGCATGAAAATGAACAATATTTTCTTGGTTGCAATATATTTCAAAATGATCGGCGAATTCGCTTCCATTATCCGTTTGCACGTAAGCCAAAGAAAGAGGGGCGACTCCTTTGAAGGCATTCATAAAATCAACGGCTGTTTTTGAAGAATGCGAAGCATACGCATAAGCAAATGCGAATTCGCTTTCACAATCAATACCGGTCAGGATATAGCGTTTGATGCCATTGGTGAATCTGATAATGGTATCGGCTTTGGCAAGTTGCCCCCGGTGTCCCACGCTGCGTAATTTCTTTTTATATTGCTTGGGTTTTCTCTCTATGAGATTGCCTGTTTTTCCAGACAAAGAATATCTGACCGGCTGAGGCAGCTTGCCTTGCTTCTTCAAGTCAACGAGCATACGGCCGACCGTTGAGGATGAATAGACGCCAATCTGATCTTCTTTCAATAGGACTGCGAGTTTTTCTTTGCCTATCTTTTCATGGGAGCGTTCTTCAAAAATCAGATTCTTCACTTCTTCGGGGATGGCGCGCGTTCGCCTTGTTTTGGGCGCGGTACTTTTGGGGTTCAAGGCTTCCAGCTTGCCATTGCCCTGATTCAGGATTTTCTGCCATCGGAAGAGAGTGGCTCGGGATACTTTGAACGCCTCTTTGGTCGCCGCCTCTCCATATTTATTCCAGAATGTGAGGATGCGGACGCGTTCTTGCGCTTTTTGGGTAATCATATCCCGAAAGCGTAGCGCGTCATTATATACTCCCACAATACCCCAGATACCTTTTGTTATATTATATTGTTGCATGACTTTTCGATGTGCCGAAAAGTCTCATATGTATCTGAACTTATGCAGCTTTCCGCCTCGCCGCTTCGCGGCTCGGCGGCGAAATTGAACGGAGTTTTGAAAGAAAAAATCAATTTTTGGTTTTGTAGATAAAAGAAAATTTTTTATTCAATATACAAACCTATGAAATACATAATTTACGCTCGAAAATCAACAGAGGACGAAAACCATCAAGTTCTTTCTATTGAATCGCAACTCGCAGAGTTGCGGGAATTTGCCGCCAAAGAAAAACTTGAAATTGTCGGTCCGACTTTCATCGAGACCAAAACTGCCAAAGAACCGGGGCGAACGAAGTTCGCCGAAATATTAAAACAAATAGAACAAAGTAGGGCCGATGGTATTTTATCTTGGCATCCGGACAGACTAGCTCGTAATTCCATTGACGGCGGTAAAATAATCCACATGGTAGATCGTGGCTTGATTAAATCTCTTAAATTCCCTACTTTCTGGTTTGAACCAACGCCGCAGGGATTATTTATGCTCCAAATTGCTTTTGGCCAGAGTAAATACTATGTAGATAATTTGAGAGAAAATGTAATGAGAGGTATGAGGCAAAAAATAAGGAATGGAGTCTGGCCGCTTTGGGCACCGCTGGGATATCTGAATAATCCAACCACCAGAGGAACAGATGTTAATGAGAAAAAAATGACCTTGGTTAAAAAAATGTTTAAAGTTTATGCCACCGGCAATTACACTCTCAAAGAAATGTCTGAATGGTCTAAAAAGGTAGGACTCAAAAGCAATTTGGGAAATAATATTTCACCGGGCCAAGTTCAGACAACGCTTCAAAACATTTTTTACATTGGCTTGATGAAATACAAAGGAGAAGTTTTTGAAGGGAAACATAAACCTTTAATATCAAAGAAACTTTTTGATAGGGTTCAGGAAGTTTTGAAAGAGCGGGGCAAACCGCAGAAAATAAAACACAATTTTGCTTTTCTTAGGTTGATGAAATGTCCTTGTTCCGCCGCAATCACTGCTGAAAAGAAAATAAAACCAAGCGGCAGAGAGTATATTTATTATCGCTGTACTAAAAAGAAAGGGCCTTGTCTGGAAAAGCATTTTCTCCGAGAGGAAGCTCTTATTGAACAAATCAAAACCCATCTTCAAAAAGTTTCTTTGTCGAGCCAAGATACAGAAAAGGTTTTAGCTGAACTTGGAAAAGACGAACTGAAAGCCAAAGAACAAACGAAAATCATTGTTCAAAATCTCAAACAAGAATTAACGGAAATTGAAATAAAGCTGGAAAAACTTTTGGATGTTTATCTGGCAGAAGTAATTTCTACCGAAGAATACACTGCCCGAAAACAAAAAATCCTAACTCGGAAGTTAGAATTACAGGAGAAAATAAGAGATTTTGAGCAAAAGGGATTGTCTTGGCTCGAACCAGCTCGGGAATTTGTTTTGAAGCTGAATTATGCGGAAAAATTGAGGCGGTCGGAAAATTATCAAGAAATGAAGACATTTCTGAAAAATATCGGCTCGAACCACATTTTACAAAACCAAAAATTGATTTTTTCTTTCAAAACTCCGTTCAATTTCGCCGCCGAGCCGCGAAGCGGCGAGGCGGAAAGCTTGACATATCCGAAAGTGTGGACTCAGAGGGATTCGAACCCTCGGCCTCAGCAATGCGAATGCTGCGCTCTACCAACTGAGCTATGAGCCCAAAAATCCATAAAATTTGGACGGGTGAACGAATATTGTATTATATCAACCAAGTTACGAATCCATTGATTATAAAATATAACTTTATTTTTATAGATAAGGGATTTATTATGTTAAATATAACTTATTTAAAACAATTTTGCAAATATAAAACCCAGTTTAATAAATATTACTAACTGGGCTTTAAATTTTTTTGCTTTTTAACAATCTTTTTGATTGTTTTTGCTAATTTTTTGTACTTTTTTCTATGAAAATCATACCTAAAATTTAACACTTCTCCGCAAATTGGACACTTTCCTCCTGTTTTTTCAGCGCATTTATGGCAAATGACAAATTTATTATGAAATATATGGTGTTTATGCCATTTTATACCTGACGCAAACCCATCTTTAATTCTTCTTTTCCAATAATTTTCAATTTTATCATTTTCCGCGCGAATATCTCCTAATAACTTCTCTTTTATAAACTTTTCTTGTTTTGAAGCGCTTGGACATTCAAGAGGTGCCCTTAAAAAGAAAGATAAATAACAAATACACCTATCACAAATCGCTCGGCGACTAATTCGTATTCAATTTTGGGGGTAAAAACGAATTGGCGATTTTGAAAGAAGAAAAGAAAAATTTTTAATCATTAACCCAACAAAACTATGAAATACATACTTTACGCAAGAAAAAGCACCGAGGAAGACGATAGACAAGTTTTAAGCATTGAAGCGCAACTCGTAGAGTTGCAAGAGTATGCCGCCAAAGAAAAATTAGAAATGGCGTATGGCCCGGCTGGGCTCCGGTAGGATATCTTAATAATGCAAAGACGCGAGGAGTGGGTATTGACCCTGAAAAATCTCCGTTGGTAAAGAAAGTTTTTGAACTTTACGCCACTGGAAATTATCCGCTCCATTCTCTCGCAAATTGGTGCGTTGAGCATAATCTTAAAGGCAACAAGAACAATAAAATTTCAATCAGTAGTTTGCAGAAGATACTACAAAATATTTTCTACATTGGATTGATGAAATTTAAGGGAGAGGTTTTTGAGGCAACTCACGAGCCGTTAATTTCAAAGAAACTTTTTGATACGGTTCAGGAAGTCATGGCGAAGCGTGGAAAGAAGAAAGACATCAGAAAACATCATTTTGCTTTTCTTGGCTTATTAAGCTGCGGATATTGCGGTTGTGCCATTACTGCTGAAATTCAAAAAGGCCATCACTACTACCACTGTACAAAAAAGAAAGGGCCGTGCCAAGAAAAGCATTATTTACGAGAGGAACAATTAACCGAACAAATTAAAAACTTTCTTCAAAAAGTTTCTTTGTCGAGCCAAGATACAGGGAAAGTTTTGGCGGCGTTGGATAGCGAACAAGAACAAGCTAAACAACAAGCAAAAGTTAAAGTTGAAAATTTAAAAAAGCAGTTAAGCCAAGTGGAAACAAAATTAGCAAAACTACTCGATGTGTTTTTGGCAGATGCTTTATCCACAGAAGAATACGCCGCCAAAAAGCAAGAATTTATAACGCAAAAAGTTAGTTTGAAAGAGGAAATCACCGACTTTGAACAAAAAGGGTTGTCTTGGCTCGAACCGGCTCGTGAGTTCGTTTTATCCCTTAATCAAGCCTCAAAATTGGTAGAAACGGAAAACAAGGAAGAAATGACAACGTTTCTAAAAAACATCGGCTCGAACCATATTTTACGAAATCGCCAACTGATTTTTTCGCCCAAAATTCCGTTCAATTTGGTTGCCGAGCGAAGCGAGGCGAGCCACCAAAATTTGACTTTTCCTTACTGGTGCCCTCGAGAGGAGTCGAACCTCTAATCTTCTCCTTAGGACGGAGTTGCTTTATCCATTAAGCCACGAGGGCTAAATAAAAATTACGTTTAAATTGTTTTATTTTACTTCTTTAAAGATATTAAAATTTTACCCTTTGGTCAAGCAAATATTTTATCGCGCGAAAATAATTTTAATAAAAAAGGGGCGGATATTATCTCGCCCCTGCCCCTTGGTTAATTTTAGTTCTCTTTTTTTTCTATTGCTTCGGCGTTTTTTCTCCCTGCCGCCAAAGCCCCACTGATTTCTTCGACTGAAATATTAAAAAAATTCTTTAATTTTTCAGCCGCCCTTTTTTCATTTTCTAAAATTTCTAAAACTTCAACCATTTTTACCTCCTTGTTTTTTTTGGTTTTTATTGAAATTTTATTCTTACTTATTATTATCATATTTAAAACTTTTTGTCAATTTTGACATTTTAAAAAATTTAGACTATTCTTAAAATAAATATTTTTTAATTTTTAACTGTTTTGTATGTTTAAAAAAACCGAATCTTCAAATCAAGAAATTATCACTTTAGTGGGCAAAATGGTCAAAGTGGAGGGAAAATTTTATGGTCAGGGAAATATGATTATTGAGGGCATTGTCGATGGTAGTATAAAAACAGAAAATGATTTAAGAATAGAGCAAGGAGCTGTGGTAAAAGCGAGCATAAAAGCAAAAAATATTTACATTGCTGGAATAGTTGAAGGAAATATAAAAGCCCAGGAAAGCATAGAATTGGCAAGCAGCGCGAAAGTTTTTGGCGACATAGAAACAAAATTATTATCCATAGAAAAAGGTTCGCTCTTTTATGGCAATTGCAAAATGGGGGAGATCGCGCCGGAAAAAAAAGAAAAGGAAAAAGAAAAATAATATTAAAAAATTAGCACTCTCCTATTGAGAGTGCTAATTCTCTTTTTTAATTATCTATTATGTATTTTTATCTTTTTGATTCTTTCCTTTCAAATAAAAAATATGAAAAAATTTTGACGAAGGTTGAAAGAAGAATCGTTGATTTGGGCATTGAAGGAAAATTTGAATGTTTGACTGCTTTAAAAAATCTTGAGGAACTTATTAAGGGAGCGATTAAAAAGGGAATTAAAACTATTGTCGCGGCAGGCGATGACCAAACAGTGGCACGGGTTATTAATGCCATTGCCGACAGCGACGTAGTTTTAGGAATTATCCCTTTTGGAAATAATAAAACCGCCCAGCTTTTAGGCATCCCGAAAGGGGAATTGGCCTGCGATGTAATCTCCAATCGCCTGATAGAAAAAGTTGATTTAGGCCAAATAAACCATCATTATTTTTTAACTTCTTTAAAAATTACCAATCATCAAGTTTCTTTGGAATGCGATGATAGTTATATAATTACTCCCTCGCCCTCCCAAGAAATAAACATCTCCAATTTAGATTATAAAAATGATAAAATTTTTAATCCTCAAGATGGATTTTTAGAAACGCATTTAAGCCCCTCTCGCGGCTGGGGTCGGTTTTCAAAAAATGACGGCACTTTATTCCCTATAAAAAAAATAAGGGTTTTGGAATCAAATAAAGAAAAGCCGGCAACGATTATCGCCGACGGCTTAAAAGTTTTAAAAAGGCCTTTGACTATTCAAGTGGCTCCACAAAAATTAAAAATCATTGTCGGCAAAGAACGGAAGTTTTAATCACCCTTTTCGTATAAAAACCAGTTAGCTGATGTATTCCTTTTCTTTTTTGGGCTATCGTCCAATTGTTTTAAAAAATTTTCAAATTTCTTTTTCTTTAATTATAGAGGGGTATAAGGTGTTTTCTCCGCGGAGTTTACCCCGCACTCGATGCGGGGCTACGAAAACGATTTATTAATTATTACTTTTTAATGTAGTATGAGATTATGACAACAAATAACATAAAAACTAATCATAAAATAATACGAGGCGATTCAAGGCGAATGAAAGAATTAACAAATAATTCAACTCATTTGGTCATAACCTCGCCACCTTATTGGCAATTAAAAGACTATGGCACCGCTAATCAAATTGGTTATCATGACAGTTATGAGAATTACATAAACAATCTAAATTTAGTTTGGCAAGAATGCTATCGGGTTTTAGAAAACGGCTGTCGTTTATGTATTAATATTGGAGATCAGTTCGCTCGCTCGGTTTATTATGGGCGATACAAGGTCATACCGATAAGAACCGAGATTATTAGATTTTGCGAAACCATCGGCTTTGATTATATGGGATCCGTTATCTGGCAAAAATCTACTACCATGAACACAACGGGCGGAGCAACAATAATGGGATCATTCCCCTATCCTCGAAATGGAATAATTAAACTTGACTATGAATTTATTTTAATATTTAAAAAAAATGGGGAACCGCAAAAATTAAATAAAGAATTGAAAGAATTATCAAAACTCACCAAAGAAGAATGGAATTTATATTTTCAAGGTCATTGGCACTTTAATGGAGTAAGACAAGACGACCATATCGCAATGTTTCCAGAGGAATTGCCAAAAAGATTGATAAAAATGTTTTCTTTCGTCGGTGATACAATAATTGATCCGTTTATGGGCAGCGGCACAACATCATTAGCCGCAAAAAATTTAAATCGTAATTCGGTCGGCTATGAAATAAATCCAAAATTTATAGATACAATCAAACAAAAATTAGAAGTTGACACTAATAAAATGTTTGATAATTCAACTGTAAATTTTGTGGATCAAGGAAATACAAAAAATGATTACAGCGAAGAAATTTCTAACTTGCCTTATATTTTTAAAGACCCCATTAAACTTGATAAAAAAATAGACCCGAAAAAATTGCAATTTGGATCGAAAATAGATGGTAGTAAAACACAAAGAATAGACTTTTTTACCGTAAAAGAAATAATAGATCCAAAAACAATTAAATTGAGCAACGATTTGGTTGTTAAATTATTAGGTATAAAAATTAATCCTAAAAAAATCGATGATGCTAAAAAATATTTATTAAATAAAACCAACAAACAAAGAGTTTTTTTAAGGTTTGATAATTTAAAATACGATAAAGAAAATAATTTATTATGTTATTTATATCTACAAAATAAAACTTTTATTAACGCTCATTTGATTAAAGAAGGTTATGCTTTTGTTAATAATGAAATGGATTACAAATATAAAGAAAAATTTATTAATTTATCTCAAAATAATTATGAAAAATAAAACTTCAAAAAAATTTTCAACTGATTTTGGCAAAAAGGAAAAGGTATTAAATTATGCTTGCCAAACTTATCAATTGTCTCGACCAAATAAAGTCGGTGCGGTAATGGCGTTAATAAGAGAATGCCAACCCAAAACAATCGACGAGTGGGAAAAATGGTATTTTGAAAAAGCATTTACTGAAAGTAAAGAACCCATAAAGATAACATCAGAAATTTTGGAAGAGTTGGGCGAGCGCTTGCATGAAAAAATTACCGGGGTTGTCATACCGGAATGGCAAGCTGCCTTCAGCGAATTATCACTACAAGATTGCAAAGATTATATTTATAACCTAACAATAAATCGTACTTACGATGGTTTTGTTCGTGAAAAATCTGTTGTCAACGATGGGCTGGCAAAACATTTTCCAGAAGTAAAATTTATTGAGAGCGACAATGATCTTGATCATGCTGGTGATATAGATTATTTAGGATTTGTAGGCGAAAAAGCTTTTGGCATACAAATCAAACCAATAACTGCAAAAGCAAATTTTGGTAATTATTCCACATCCGAAAGGATGAAGGCAAACTTTCTTGATTTTGAGAAAAAATATCAAGGCAAGGTGTTTATTGTTTTTAGTTTAGACGGAGAAATTGAAAATAAAGAAGTGATTAAAAAAATTGAAGCAGAAATAAAAAGATTGAAAAAATAAGGAGTTTTTGATTTTGGGCATTCACCTCTAACCCCTCTGCCCAAAATCCAAAACGGAAAAAATTTTAAAATTTTTTAAAACAATCTCGACTGCTATCGGGAAAAAAAGGAATACATTAGCTAACACGGCATATCTGGTTACGGCTTTTTACAAAAGCCTCCGCCCAAATTGCTACGCAACTTCAGATATGCCGATACGTTGTGCAAAATAAATTTATGAAACGAAAAATCATTTTGATTAGTTTTATTTTTTTATTGCTCTTTTCTTTAATCGGCTGCAAAAAAATAGAGCAAAATAAAGTTTGTTTTAAAGATAATTGTTTTTATGTTGAGCTGGCAAAAACGCGCGCGGAACAAACGCGAGGGTTGATGCTTAGAAAAAATTTAGATTCAAACAGGGGAATGCTCTTTATTTTTGAAGAAGAAAAAAATCATTCTTTCTGGATGAAAAATACTTTAATCACCTTGGACATCATTTGGCTGGATAAAGATAAAAAAGTTATTTTTATAAAAAAAGACGCTCAACCTTGCGGGACAGATAAATGCTTTACTATCACTCCTGACGACAAAGCGCTTTATGTTCTGGAATTAAACAGCGGCGCGGCGGATAAAATAGATTTGTCACTTGAAGACAAAATGACTTTTGACTTAAAATAATTTGATTTAAAAACGAATAATTTGCCTCTCTTCCGCTTGACAAGTCATTTCTAATAATATACAATATTAGTATACTATGAGAAACGAGTTTAATTCAAAAATTGAAAAGATTATTGCTTTAAGCAAGGGATTGCCCTATTTTACTTTTGACGCTTTTTCTACGATTGAAAAAAATAAAACTTACCTCAAAATTCTTTTGTCCCGTTATGAAAAAAATAATAAATTGATTAGATTAAAAAAGGGGATTTATGTAAATAAAGAATACTTTGACCAAATCCAAAAAAATAATACTTTTAATTTTTATTCGGAATTTTTAAGCAATATTCTTTATCAGCCATCTTATTTAAGTTTAGATTATGTTCTTTATCAGCATAATCTTTTAACTGAACTACCGGTTAATTTTACTTCTATCAGCAAAAATAAAACCGCTGTCTTTTCCAATAAAATAGGGAATTTTATTTACCATAAAGTAAAAAACGAATTATTCTGCGGTTTTAAGATAATTAAAAATGGTGATTTTATTATTTCCAAAGCGAGCAAAGCTAAGGCTCTTTTTGATTTTCTTTACTTAAGAAAAAATATTTTAATCAATAAAAAAGCAGTTGAAGAATTAAGATTGAATTTAGGCGATTTTAACAAAGGTGATTTAAGGGAATTTAAAAAGTATCTTAAAATTGAAAAATCAAAAAAAATGAAAGAAATTTCTGGCTATCTTTTTAAATAATTATGGAAACAATAAAAATATTTCTAAAAAATTTAATAAGCAAATCAACCGCGAAAAACAAACTTTTAAAAAGAAATTTAGCCAAAGAATATCTACAAATATTGGTTTTGGACTTTATTTATTCTCATCCAAAATACAGTCAGTTGGTTTTTTACGGTGGTTCCAGTCTCGCTCATTGTTTTGGCTTGCCACGGCTTTCCGAAGACCTTGATTTTATTGATTTAAGAAAAAAAATAAATCTTCGGGAATTAGCCGCGGATTTAGAAATTTTTTTCAAAAAAAACACTGATTTGGATTTAATCGCCACTGTCCAAAAATTCAGAATATACTTAAAATTTCCGCTTCTTTGGGAATTAAAATTAAGCGAAAAAAACGAGTCAAACCTGCTTTTTTTAAAAATTGAGATTTTCAAAGGATTTAATTTTTGCCGGAATTATAAAACTGAAATTATTCCTTTATTTAAATTCAACAAATCAATTTTGGTTAAAACTCTTGACCTGCCCAGTTTAATGGCGACAAAAATCAGGGCCGTTTTATACCGAAAATGGGAAAAAACCGACAAAAAAGGAAATATTTTAATTAAAGTTAAGGGCAGGGATTATTTTGATTTAATGTGGTATTTACAAAAAGGAATTGAGCCGAATATTAAATGCATTGAAAAAATTAAAAACGTGAAAGAATTAAAAGAAAAACTTTTAAAAATTATTTCTAAAATTGATTCAAAAAGCATTCAATTAGATTTAGAATCATTAATAGAAGATAAAAAATTCGTCAAAAACCTCGGTAAAAATATGAAAGAAATTTTAAAAAGAGAAATAAAGACGGGGTTATAAAATAGAAAGAAAAAGGCCGAAAAGTTTTAAAACTTTTCGGCCTAAAAATGATTAACCCTGTCTTGAATCACCCTCTTTAACGGGCGAGCGCCGAAAATCAATTTATCTCTTGATGATGAAATAATTTTTGATTTAGAATAAAATATTCCGTATTATTTGACAAACATGATTATCCGTATTAAGTTCTTATTATCTGAAAAGTTCTTTACAAACCATAAAACAAATAAAAAAGGAGGGTGATAAAAATGAAAGTGTATATTATTGGTGTTGGTTATGTTGGTCTTGTCGCGGCGGCGTATTTAGCTGAACTCGGTCATAAAGTATGCGGAGTTGATATTAATCCGCAAAAAATCGAAATGCTCAAAAACGGAGAATCTCCGATTTATGAACCGGGATTGAAAAAATTATTAAAAAAGAATATCGCTAAGAAAAAATTAATCTTCCGCGTTAACATTGACGAGGAGGTTAATAAATATGATTTAGCCATTATCGCCGTAGGAACGCCCGAACGGGAAAAAGACGGACAAGCAGATCTTTTTTATGTTGGTGAAACAGCCAAACAAATCGCCCAGCATGTAAATTTAAAAGAATTTATTGTAGTGGGAAAATCAACTGTTCCCATAGGAACAGCGCAACAAATAAGAGAATCTTTGGCCCACTATAATAAATCCGGCACAATATTTCATGTGGGTTCCAATCCGGAAACTCTTAGGGAAGGATGCGCTGTCCAAGATTTTATGAATCCGGACAGAATTATTATCGGGGGAGATGAAAAAGTGCGTAAAATTCTTTTGCGCCTTTATTCTAAAATTAAATGCCTGAAAATATTAACCGACACGGAAAGCGCCGAACTGACAAAACTCGCCTCAAATTTCATCCTCGCGGAAAGAATTTCCACCGCGAATATCCTTTCCCGGATATGCGATATGACGGGCGCTGACATTGAAAGGGTTATGGAAGGGGTTGGACTTGACGCCCGTATCGGCCGGCATTTCTTAAAGGCAGGCGTGGGTTATGGCGGTTCATGTTTCCCTAAGGACACAAAAAGCATCCGTTCAATCGCTGAACATTACCGGCTTGATACAAATCTCTTTGACGCGGTAATTGAGATTAATGAAAGCCAAAAAAATTGGTTTATGAAAAAAGTGAAACAAATGGCGATATTAACTCTCAGAAAAAGATTAATCGCTGTGTGGGGGTTGGCATTCAAACCAAATACCGATGATACCAGAGAAGCGCCGTCTGTAAAAATTATTCGCGAATTATTGGAAGAAAAAGCTCAGGTAAGAGTATATGACCCGGTGGCAAATTTAAAAAAAGAATTCGAGAATAACATTGTTCATTGTTCGGATATGTACGAGGCGGTTAAAGGAGCGGAAATCCTTTTAATTGTCACTGAATGGGACTGCTTTAAAGAAGCTGACTTAAAAAAAGTGAAATCATTAATGACCACTCCAAAAATCGTGGATGGCCGGAATATTTACAACCCTTCTGATGTCAGGGCTCTCGGATTTATATACGCTTCAATGGGAAGACCTTAATAATTTTAAAAGCTCCGATGCAACATCGGAGCTTTTTAATATAAAAATTGCCTTTTTAATCTTAAATTCTTTTTAAATCAAAGTTCTTTTCCCTTAACCACCCTAATCTCCCCGCCTTTTTCCAAAACAGCAATATCCCTTCTTTTAAGTTCGCCTTTTAAGAGATAATCCGCCAAAGAATTATTAACCCTGTCTTGAATCACCCTCTTTAACGGGCGAGCGCCGAAAATAGGGTCATAACCCAATTCAACCAATTCTTCTATCGCTTCATCCGTGGCGCGCAAACTGATGCCTTTTTTATCCAATTGCTTTTGAAGTTTAATTAAAAGCAGATGGGCGATTTGTTTTATTTCTTCTTTAATTAAAGGCTTAAAAACTATTATTTCATCAAAACGATTTAAAAATTCAGGCAGAAAATAAGATTTCAATTCTTGATTTAGGAGGTCTTTTTTTATTTCAATAATATCTTTATTATTTCTGATTTCTTCTTGGATAAAATTAGAGCAGGCGTTAGAAGTGCCGATTAAAATAATATTGGTAAAATCAACTGTTTTGCCGGAGCTGTCGGTTAATCGGCCGTCTTCCATTACTTGCAAAAATAAATTTAAAATATCAGGATGAGCTTTTTCAATTTCATCAAGCAGGAGCAGGGAAAAGGGTTGTTTTTTTACCGCTTCGGTTAAATAGCCGCCCATCTCCGAACCACGATAGCTGATGGGCGCGCCGAGCATCCGGTCAATTGAAGATTTTTCCTGGTATTCGCTCATATCTAAACGAATCATATTTTTTTCAGAGCCGAAATAAATTTCGCCGATGGCTTTTGCCAATTCCGTCTTTCCCACGCCAGTCGGGCCTAAAAATAATAAATTGGCAATCGGCCTCTTTAATTCCCTTAATTCCGTTCTCGCTCTTCTCAAGGCGGCGCTGACCGCTATTACTGCTTCTTCCTGGCCAATAATTCTTTGGTGGATTCTTTTTTCCAAATTAAGCAATTTTTCACTTTCTTTTTCCGTAATTTTAGTCAAAGGAATTTTTGTTTTTCTTGAAACCAAATAAGCGGCATCTTCTTCTTTAATTAAAGAGTTCTTGCCTTTTGCCTGATTAACATAAACCGAAGCCTCTTCTAAAAGCGAAATTCCTTTTTCCGGCAAATTCTGGTCTGGCAAATAACGGGAAGTTAATTCCACTATCTGCTCAATCGCTTTATAAGAAAAATAAATCTGATGGCGCGCTTCTAAAGCGCCGACCTTTGATTCCAATATCTGAATCGCCTGATTTTTTTTCGGCTCTTCTATAACGTTTTTTTCTAAAAAATTGCCTAAAGCGGAATTTTTTAAAACTCTCTGGTAATCGGCTGCTGAGCAAGTGCTGAATAAAATTAAATATTTATTATTCAAATAAGAATAAATAATATCAGCGACATCAAGTTCGCCGCTCCTGCTTTTTACTCCCACGATATTGGAAATATCTTCAATAAATAAAATAATATTTCCCGCTCTGGCAACTTCATTGATTATCGCCTTTAATTTTGTTTCAATGGTCGTGCTTTCGCCGCCTGCCAAACTGCCTATATCCAAACTAATTAAACGTTTGTCTTTTAAAATTTCCGGCACTTCTTCTTCCACCATTAATTGGGCGAT
>VMGY01000007.1 GCA_007378955.1 Parcubacteria group bacterium Athens0714_12
TTTATGATACAATGGCAGAAAGAGAGTTTACTGTTGAAACAGCAATCCAAACAATTAATTAAAATGCCCGCGGAGTCTAATATTGGGTGGCATTATACAGGCAGTTTTTTTATTAGACGATTATTGGTATAATTCAGGCGTATGATTAAAATAAAAAATTTAAAAAAAGAATACAGAAATGATTCAGTGGTAACGAAAGTCTTGCACGGAGTTTCTTTTGAAATTAAGCAAGGCGAGTTTGCGGCGATTATGGGGCCGTCTGGTTCGGGTAAATCAACTTTAATGCATATCTTGGGATTTTTGGACCGGGCGACCAGCGGTGATTATTATTTTGAAGGCGATGACGTGACAAAATTATCGGATAATGAGTTGGCGAAAATGCGCAATGAAAAAATCGGTTTTGTTTTTCAATCTTTTAATTTGCTGCCCCGGACGACAGTTTTGGAAAATGTTAAACTGCCTTTGACTTACTCCCGTCATAAAAAAAATATAGACAAGAAAGCGAAGCAGGTTTTGGAAAATGTCGGTCTTGGCCATCGCCTTCATTATTATACTAATCAAATATCAGGCGGCGAGAAACAGAGAGTCGCCATCGCCCGCGCTTTAATCAATGAGCCGAATATAATTTTTGCTGACGAACCGACCGGCAATTTGGATTCCAAGTCAGGCGCGCAGATTATGGAAATTTTGCAAAATCTCAATGAGCAGGGGCATACGATTATTTTAGTCACCCACGAAACTTATACTTCCGAGCACGCCAAAAGAATTATCAAAATCAGGGACGGCAAAATAGAAGACGATTATTCGGTGGGAAAAAGAAGAGTGGCGAGAGACGGGGAGATGCTGAAGTAAAAATTCTAAATCCCACTGAGATGGTTGCAAAACTCATTTCTGCTGCAATTTTATCTTTTCAGCTGCGACTTCGTCAGCCAGCGTAAAAAGATTTTCACCGTCGCTTTGCTACGTTTCAAATCTTTTTACTTGTCTTCCTTGTCTCGCCCGAAAATCTAAAATTTCGCGACGAAAGAGTTTTGCAACCATCTCAATGTCTAATGTCAAATAAAATGTCAAAATCCAAATGACATTTAGTCATTTGGATTTTTATTAGAAATTAGTAATTAGGAATTTTATCTCTATGTTTGATCAGTGTAAACAATGCGTTAAAATTTCCGTCAAAGCGCTTCTGGCCAATAAAGGCAGGAGTTTTTTAACGATGCTGGGAATTATTATCGGCGTCGGAGCGGTGATTATTATTATGGCTGTCGGCGCCGGCGCGCAAAGTTTGATTTTAGCCCAGGTTAAAACTTTGGGCGCTAATATTATCGGCGTGATGCCGGGCAAAGCCGAAGAATCAGGCCCACCTGCTTCTATCATGGGCATTTCAATTACCACTTTGACCTATGAAGACGCGATGGCTTTGAGGGATAAACAAAATATTCCCAATATCGTGGAAGTCGCCGCTTATTCCACCGGCGTGGGCACGGCAAGCTGGAAGTCAAATACTTATGATACGAATTTCAGGGGCTCTTCAGCCGGCTATTTAAAAGTTGAAGGCGGCCGGATTGAGCAAGGCAGGTTTTTTACCGGAGAAGAAGAGAAAAATTTATCCAAAGTTGCGGTTTTAGGCAGCACGGTTAAAGAGGAACTTTTCGGTGAATCAGAAGCAGTTGGACAAAGAATAAAAATTAAAAATCACAGTTTTGAGGTAATCGGCGTGATGGAAGAAAGAGGAACGGTTGCTTTTCAGGATTTTGACGATCAGATTGTTTTACCGCTCAAAACAATGCAGAAATTAATCGCCGGCGTTAACCATATTGGTATGTTGCGGGCGAAAGTAGACAGCGAAGAAAATACCGAACAGGCGATCAGGGATGTTAAAATTGTTTTGCGCGAGCGTCACAATATTATTGACACCAGCGGCGCCAGCGATGATTTTACGGTCCGCGCCGCCTCGCAGGCAATTAATATGATTACCACGGTGACAGACGCCTTGCGTTATTTTCTTGTAGCCATGGCCGCGCTTTCTTTAATTGTCGGCGGCATCGGAGTGATGAATATAATGTTAATCAGCGTGACGGAAAGGACAAGAGAAATCGGTTTGCGCAAAGCAGTCGGCGCTAATAATTTTAATGTTATGAGCCAGTTTTTAATGGAAGCGGTTAGCGTCACTTTAGTCGGCGGTTTGGTTGGAATTATTTTGGGAGCGCTTATTTCTTATCTTGTTTCCGTAGGCGCGCATTTTCTCGGTTACGAATGGGATTTTATTGTTTCATTTTTTTCCATTTTTTTGGCAGTCGGAGTTTCCATGCTAATCGGCTTGATTTTCGGATTATATCCCGCGCGCAAAGCGAGTGGGTTGGATCCGATTGAAGCGTTGAGGTATGAATAGTAAAGTGTCATTGCGAGGAGCGACCGGAAGGAGCGACGAAGCAATCCCGAGGGATAGCCACGGGATTGCTTCGTCGCCTGCTGGCTCCTCGCAATGACAAAAAGAACAGCATTTAGTTTTTTGAAAAATAAAAAAGAGCAGTTTTAAAAACTGCTCCATTCCATGCTATCCTAAATTTGACCTCCTTTTTTGATTGTTAATTTACATAATTTTAACTTTTTTAGTGTAGTATAATATTTTACAAAATGTCAATAATTGCCACAATTAAAATTATCTTGAAAGCGATGGCGGCGAACAAAGTCAGGACAGGTCTGACTGTTTTGGGCATGGTTATTGGCATTGCCAGCGTGATTATTGTTTTTTCCGCCGGCGAAGGAATCAACGGGTTGATTTTAAGCCAGATAGAATCTTTCGGCGGCTCGGATATGATTGAAACAGAAATCAAAGTGCCCAGCGCGAAAAAAGGCGGAGAAATGCAGGCAGGAGCGAATTTGGCCATGGGCGTGCAAATCACCACTTTAATTTTGGATGATATGGATGATATTAACAAACTGCCCAATGTAGCAGACAGTTACGCCGGCATTATGGCGCAGGAACAGGTGAGTTATGGCAATGAATTGCGCAAGGCGTATTTATTCGGCGCGACTGCGAGTTTTATTGACCTTGACCAAAGCGAAATTGAGAGCGGCAGATTTTTTACTGAAGCCGAAGATAAGTCATTAAGCCAGGTGGCGGTTTTGGGTTATAAAATAAAAGAAAAACTTTTCGGCGAATCAGACCCGATCGGCCGCTACATTAAAATCCGTAAAGAAAAATTTCGGGTCATCGGCGTACTCAAAGAAAGAGGCGCGGTGATGGTGGTTGATTTTGACGATTTTATTTACGCGCCCATCAGGACCTTGCATAAAAAAATTATGGGCATAGATTATGTTACTTTTTTTATGCATAAAGTCGCTGACACGAAACTAATAAACCAGACACAGGAAGAGATTCGCTATTTATTGAGAGAAAATCATAATTTGCCGCATCCTGAAGGCGCGACAGATTGGCAGGGAGTGCCAAAAGATGATTTCCGCGTTGTTTCTATGACCGAATCAATGGAAATTATGGAGACCGTCACCGGCGCGATTACTTTATTGCTATTGGCAATCGTGGCGATTTCTCTGATTGTCGGCGGCGTGGGAATTATTAATATAATGCATGTTGTTGTCACGGAAAGAACGGCGGAAATCGGTTTGCGTAAAGCAGTCGGCGCGAATTATCGCGATATTATGCTCCAATTTTTGATTGAATCAATTTTGATTACTATTTTAGGCGGCATTATCGGCGTTGTTTTAGGCGTCGCAATTTCTTATTTGATTTCTCTCGGCGCCAATTCTTATGGTTTGGATTGGCATTTTAATGTTCCACTAAGGGCTTATATCGTCTCTCTTGGGTTTTCCGCTTTTTTCGGCATTATCTTCGGCGTTTTTCCCGCGCGCAATGCCGCTAAATTAGACCCGATTGAAGCCTTGCGGCATGAGTGATAAATTTCTATTATTAATAAGCTCGCGATTTATCATTGGTGATTTTTATAAAAAATTAAAATAGTTTTTTTAAATTAGTTTTTAATTGTTGTCTAACAAGATAAAATTTGCTATTATTAATATAAAGAGAAGTAAATCTTTGACAAAAAATAAATCAAATAAAAAGGAGGGATTTTTATGGAATGCATAAAAAGTAAAACAGGGATTATTCATGTTTGTCGGGTGGAAGAAATGGGGATATTAGTGTCGCATCACAGAATTCTGCTTGATGGGGATTTTATTAAGGAAAAATTGCTAACAAGGCAGTTTGTCTGCCCTTTTTGCAAAGAAAACCTTTTAAAACTGATTAAGGTTGAGCTGATACACAGCGGCGATTCTCCAGAGTCATCTTACCCGATTGGCAACAAGTATGAATATGATTGCTCGGGCGAAGAATGCCTCGGACAATTTTTCGGGGAAGTGTATCATGGTTACTATCCTTAAAATTAAAATCTCTCAAAGCAAATAGGACCTGTCTTAAAGGCAGGTCCTTTTACATATTTTATCTTGAAAAAAAAATAATTTTGAGGTAAGATAAAGTTATTATTTTTTTAGATTACAAATTAATTTATTTAACTATGGCAATAAAAATTATAAAAGATTGCGTCGCTAAAGCGGAATTAGGATTGATGGCAAAAAATCAGTTCGGCGATTTCGTGAAGGCAGTGGTTGATATAGAGCGTGAAATTATGGCTATTGGCGGAGATTTGCACGCTGATGAAGAAGCAATGCTTTTAGAAGATGGTTCGGCGCAGGAAAATTTATGGGGGATTAATCTCTATCCATTTTTTAGTGAAGATGAATGGATTGAATTTGATTCAATGATTAACATCAGGCCGTCGCAAAATAATCGTTCGCGCGGAGTTGAAGATTCTGAAATTCGGGAAAAAATTAAAAATGTCGTAAAAAAATTAGTTTCAGTTTAAATTTATGGTTTATCATCCGAGTTTAAAAAATGGCAAATGGCAAACTCTTTCATTGGCAGAGCAGATGGGAAATATTGGCAGTGAAATAAGCAGGGCTATAAATTGGAAAGAAAGAGATGAAGAACTTTTTGAAAAAGCGATAGAGCGCGGCCTTGAACTTCTTGATTTTACTATTGCCGACCCGCGCTGGCGGAAAAGATTGAAAGAAATTGTCCGCGTCCGCGAATTTATCTGCGATTCCGTTTTCGGAGATAAAGAATATGGAAATTCACTTGAAGATTTTGACCGTTATTTTTTGTCCTTCGCTTTGGCCGCTCGAGCGCGGAAATAATTATAATTTAATTTCTTTGAATTACAAAATAATTTAAAAAATCTATGGCAGTAAAATTAGCGATTATCGGAGGGAGCGGAGTTTATGACCCGTCGCTTTTTCAGGATTTAAAAAACATTAAAGTCAGCACGCCTTTTGGCGCGCATTCCAGTTCAATTGAAGTCGGTGAATTTATGGGAAAAGAGGTCGCGTTTTTAAATCGCCATGGCAAAGGCCATACGATTCCGCCGCACTTGGTAAATTCACGGGCGAATATCTGGGCATTGAAAGAATTGGGCGTGGAAAGAATTGTCGGCGTTTGCGCGGTCGGCAGTTTAAAGGAAGAATACAAGCCGGGCGAAATTGTTATTCCCGACCAATTTATTGATTTCACTAAAAAGCGAGATTATACTTTTTATAACGGCGGACAAGTTTTTCATATTTCCACCGCCGACCCGTTTTGTCCTGAATTAAGAGATTTATTTTTTAGAGAAGCCCAAGCGTTGCAAATTCCCGTTCATCAAAAGGGAACATATCTTTGCATTGAAGGGCCGCGTTTTTCTACGCGTGCCGAGTCAAAAATGTTCAGGCAGTACGCGGATATTATTGGTATGACTTTAGTCCCTGAAGCGCAGTTGGCTTTAGAATTGGAGATGTGCTATGTTTCTTTGGCAATGGTGACAGATTACGACGTCTGGCGCGAAACATCGGTTGACGCTCAAGAAGTAATAAAAACAATGGGTAAAAATTTAGAAAGCATCAAAAAGATTTTAACAGCCGCAATCCCCAAAATTAATTCCGCGCGAACTTGCCCTTGCAAAGACGCCCTCAAAAACGCGGAGATATAAATTTTTTTATAAAATACGCGCATGACAGAAAAACCGATGGCAAGGCTTCATAATTATTCAGAAATTTATAAATGTAATTTTGACGTGGAAATAACCGCGGATATGATTTTTGACAGGCATAATGTTGAAGAATTTATTTTATTTTCCGGCGATAGCGATTTTGAATATTTAATTAAGAGATTAAAAAATGTTGGTAAAAAAGTTGTAATTTATTCTTCCAGAAAAACGATATCTTGGGAATTAAAATTATCAGCTTCAAAGTATATTTATATAGAGGAT
Source organism: Parcubacteria group bacterium Athens0714_12 (assembly GCA_007378955.1). Classification (GTDB taxonomy): domain Bacteria; phylum Patescibacteriota; class Patescibacteriia; order UBA2591; family VMGY01; genus VMGY01. Next base: position 6,318 of record VMGY01000007.1, read on the forward strand.
AATAAAAGCATTTTTAAGCGAGAATAAAAAACCCTCGCCCTTTCGGGCGAGGTACTGTAAAACTATTTATAGTGTAGCAAATTAAATAAACAAGTCAAGGGCACCGCAAGACGAATCAGAAAAATTTTAAATGAAGCAATTAAATTTTTATTTTAAAAATTAATTCCGCGCGAACTTGCCCTTGCAAGGACGCCTTAAAAAACGCGGAGATATAATAATTTAAATTTATGGACATTTTAGAACTTAGAAAAAGAATTAGAACTATTCCCAACTTTCCCAAAGAAGGGATAATGTTTAAAGACATCACTCCTTTACTTCAAGATCCTTATGCCAGACGCTATGCGCTTTTGGAAGTAGAAGAGCATTTTAAAGATAAGAAAATAGACGTGGTCGCTTCGGCGGAATCGCGCGGCTTTATTTTCGGCGCGATTTTGGCGCATGAATTTTATTGCAGTTTTGTGCCCTTTAGAAAACCGGGTAAACTGCCCTACAAAACTATCAGGCATAATTTTATTACTGAATACAGCCAGGACGCTTTTGAAATCCATCAAGACGCCATTAAGCCAGGAGACAATGTTTTGATTGTTGATGATTTGTTGGCGACCGGAGGGACGGCGGAAGCCGCCGCAAAGTTAGTAGAAGAGTTAGGAGGAAAAGTAGCTGGATTTTCTTTTATGATTGAGTTATCATTTTTAGAAGGAAGAAAAAAAATAAAAGGTTATGATATTTTTTCGCTGATTGATTATAAAGCGGAAAAATAAAATTGAGATTACAATGGTCTGAAAATTTGAACGGCCGTTCAAATTTTCAGACCATAAACTTTCAAATATTTTTTTATATTATTTTTAAATTGGCTGAATTAATATTTACAGCCAATACAAAGGAGAAAAAAATGAAGAAAAGAAAAATTTTGCTATCTGTTTTTTTGATAGCAGGCCTAATCTCAGGATTGCTCGGGATAAAGACGATTTTTTCCGCCCCGCCTCAAGTGAAAGCGAGAAAAATTGTCGTTTTTAACGAAGACGTCGGAGAAGAAGTGCAAAAAAACCTGCTTAAAAAATTTGACGCAGAAGATTTAAAAAATTTGAAATTAATTAATGGCAGAGCGGCGGTCTTGTCGGAAAAAGCAGTGAAAAATTTAAGCCAAAGTCCTGAAATTAAAAGAATTGATGATGATATTATTGTTTACGCTTTAGAAAAATTGTCTGAATTAGGCAAAAAACCAAAAGGGAGCGCTACGCAACCTTCTGAAACCTTACCCTGGGGGATTGATAGAATTGACGCTGATTTAGTTTGGGGCGTTACAACAGGCGACACCGTTAAAGTTGCTGTTATTGATACTGGAATTGATTTAGCTCATCCGGATTTAAAAAATAATATCAAGGGCGGGTATAATGCCATAAATTCACGAAGATCAGCCAATGATGATAATGGGCATGGCACTCATGTGGCGGGAATTATCGGCGCGATTGACAATGAAATTGGCGTGATTGGCGTTGGTCCGAAGATTAATCTTTACGCGGTTAAAGTTTTGAATCGCAATGGTTCTGGCTATCTTTCAGATATTATAGAAGGATTGGATTGGTGCATCGACAATGGCATGCAAGTTGTTAATATGAGCTTGGGAACTTCTTCTTATGTTGAATCTTTTGAAGACGCGGTTAAAAGAGTTGAAGCCGCGGGTATTGTTCAGGTAGCGGCTGCCGGCAACAGTGGTCCGTATGATGACACGGTTAATTACCCGGCTAAATTTCCTGAAGTAATCGCGGTGAGCGCCATAGACAAAACCGACACTATTACTTCTTGGTCTTCGCGCGGTCCGGAAGTTGATTTGGCCGCACCCGGCGTCAGTATTTATTCAACTTATAAAGGTTCAAGTTATAAAATTTTGAGCGGCACTTCAATGGCAAGTCCTCATGTGGCTGGCGCCGCGGCTTTAGTATTAGATGTAAATAGCGGTTACACGTCAGAGCAAGTCAAACAAAAACTTTTGAAAACAGCCGACGATTTGGGTGCGCCTGGTCCGGATAATCTTTACGGCGCCGGCTTAGTTGACGCGGAAGAGGCGGTGACTGGCATTGAAACAGAATAAAATTTATCACGATAAATTCACGCAAAGTCCAAGGAGTTTTTATTTATGAAAAAGAAAGAAAAAAATGAGGAATTAGAAAAAGCCGGTTATCTTTTTAGTGATGGCAAATTGATTGAGTTTTGGGCATTGGGTAAAAAAGATTTTGGAAGAGAAACTGGCGCTTTAAGAATTAGGACTAATTTAAGCGAAGTGAATGTAGAGTTTATCGCGGAGAAAAAACCCACTGAACAACAATTAAATACAATAAAAGAATTAAAGGAGATTAATGATAGAAATCTTTTTTTTGACATAATAGATAAAAACAAAAATATTATAAAAGAATGTAGCGGATTTAATAAAAGTATATATGAAATGAAGAAGAAACTTATTAATTTTTATAAGTCAATCCGACGGCAATGGTAAAATGAAAGATTTATTAGACGGATAAATTTTATTTTATTATTTTTATCGCCTTGCCGTTTATTAAAGCGTCAGAAATTTTTTTGTAAGCTGAAGATAAAATTCTTTGAAAAGTGCTTTGCGAGGTTTTCATTTGTTCGGCGCATTCAATTTGCTCCAAATTTTTTATATTTTTCAACCTTAAAGCTTCCGCCTCTTCGGTAGTTAACTCAACCATTTCTAAAAACCTCATCGGCACGCCTTGAGGTTTGAAATAAGTTATATTGGGGTTGAATCTAATTTTTCTGCAAAGTTTTGGCCTTGGCATAATTTTAAAATAATGTTATTCTTCTAATAAAAGAAGGTTCCTCAGCCCTTCCTTTTTAAGAAAGGGCCGAGTTCACAGCCTTCTTTTATTTTTGCCCTTTTAGTTCGGATAAACGTTCTTTAATCGCCTTTAATTCTTTTTCTAGAGTTTCAACTTCTTCGTTTAATATTTCAGACTCTTCTTTTTTAGTATAAAAATTTCTCCAACCGAATCCTCTGCCTCTGGCCATGCCGCTACCGCAGGGACCCATTCCCCAGCCAGTTCCCTGGTCGTATCCTAAAGGGCCTGTTCCATTGTATCTTGGCATAATTTTATCCTCCTGGTAATTTATGATTATATTTAATAACTCGACCTTTATAATAATTATCTATTATGAGTATATACCCATAACTATATTTTGTCAAGTAAACTATTGAGCAAATTTTATTTTTAGTGTAAAATTAAATAATTAAGTTTCTCTCCTTAATTTTTTATCTTAAACAGAAGGGATAAAAAAGGAATTTTTTATGAAAAAAGGCAAAAAAATGAACAAAGCCAAAACAGAGAAGTTCGTCTATTTTTTCGGCGCCGGCAAATCCGACGGCAATGGCAAGATGAAAGATTTATTAGGCGGCAAAGGAGCGAACTTGGCGGAAATGACCAATATCGGCGTGCCCGTGCCCCCCGGTTTTACGATTATCACAAAGGTTTGCAATTATTTTTCTGCTCAAGGAAAAGTTCCAACCGAGTTAAACGGCCAGATGAGAACAGCTTTAATAAAATTGGAAAAGATTGCTGAAAAGAAATTCGGCGATGTCGCGAATCCTTTATTGGTTTCTGTCCGTAGCGGCGCTAAATTTTCTATGCCCGGCATGATGGATACGATTTTAAACCTCGGCCTGAACGATAAAACAGTTGAAGGATTGGCTGAATTGACCAATAACGCCCGTTTCGCTTACGACGCTTACCGCCGTTTTATTCAGATGTTTGGCAATGTGGTTTTGGGAATTGAAAAAGAAGTTTTTGAAGAAATTTTAACTCACAAAAAAGAAATTTTAAAAATAAAATTAGACATAGAGATGAATGAAACCGCTTTGAAAGAATTGGTCAGAGAGTTTGAGGAAACGATTAAAGAAAAAACAAAAAAGACTTTTCCTCAAGATGTTTATCGCCAGCTGGAAATGGCGCGGGACGCGGTTTTTAAATCATGGAATAATCCGCGGGCCGTCACTTACCGACGGCTTAATAAAATCGCCGATGATTTGGGCACAGCGGTTAATGTTCAGGCAATGGTTTTCGGCAATATGGGCAATGATTGCGCCACGGGCGTCGGCTTTACCAGAAATCCGGCCACTGGCGAAAAAGTTTTTTACGGCGAATATTTATTAAACGCGCAGGGCGAAGACGTGGTTGCCGGCATTCGCACTCCTCGCCAAATTGCTGACTTGAAAAAAGAAATGCCCAAAGTTTTCGAGCAATTAAAAAAGATTACCAATAGATTAGAGAAGGATTATAAAGACGTGCAGGATTTTGAATTTACGGTGGAAAAAAATAAATTGTATATGCTTCAGACCAGAAACGGAAAAAGAACCGCTCAAGCGGCGGTTAAAATCGCCGTTGATATGGTCAAGGAAAAATTAATCAAAAAAGAAGAGGCATTGACGCGGCTTGAGCCGGAACAAATAGACCAGTTGCTCCATCCGATTTTTGACCCAAAGATTAAAATTAACGCTATTGTCAAAGGCCTGCCGGCTTCACCGGGCGCGGCCGTGGGCAAGGTTGTTTTTACGGCTGATGAAGCGGCGGCAGTCGGCGATAAGGAAAAAGTTATTTTAGTCCGCACGGAAACTTGCCCTGATGATATACATGGCATGGATGCCGCTCAAGGAATTTTAACTAGCCGCGGAGGAATGACTTCGCACGCCGCGGTTGTCGCCAGAGGTATGGGCAAATGCTGTGTCGTTGGCTGCGAAGAAGTAAAAGTTAATGAAAAAAAGAAAGAATTAAAAATTAAAGATAAGACAATTAAAGAAGGTGATTGGATTAGTTTAAATGGTTCAACCGGAGAAGTGATTTTAGGAAAAGTCGCCACGATTGAGCCGAAATTAAGTGGCGAGTTCGGCGAATTTATGAAATGGGCGGACCAAATCCGCAAATTAAAAGTTCGGGCCAATGCCGACATCCCCCACGACGCTCAAGTGGCGCGCGGTTTCGGCGCTGAAGGAATCGGCTTATGCCGTACTGAACATATGTTTTTTGCCGAAGACAGGTTGCCGATGATGCAGGAAATGATTTTGGCGGATAATGAAAATGCTCGCCGTAAAGCTTTAAATAAATTATTAAATTTGCAGAAAAAAGATTTTAAAGGATTGTTTAAAGAAATGAAAGGTTATCCGGTGACGATTCGTTTATTAGACCCTCCTTTACATGAATTTTTGCCCAAAAGGGAAGAATTAATGAAGGAAGCGGCGGTAATGAAAGCGACGGGAGTTGATAAAAAAGAGCTTGAAAAGAAAGAAAAATTATTAATCAGAGTTGAAGAATTGCACGAAGTAAATCCAATGTTAGGCCATCGAGGCTGCAGATTAGGCATTGTTTATCCGGAAATTACCGAGATGCAAGTTAAGGCGATTGTATCAGCCGCTTGCGAATTAGCCAAGGAAAAAGAAAAAATTATTCCGGAAATAATGGTGCCTTTGGTCGGGCATGTCAATGAATTAAAAAATCAAAAAGAGCTGATTAAAAAAGTCGCCCAAGAAACGATGAAGAGCTATGGGGTGAAAATAAAATATATGGTCGGCACGATGATTGAAGTTCCGAGAGCGGCGGTGACTGCCAATGAGATTGCTCAAGAGGCGGAATTTTTCTCTTTCGGCACTAATGATTTGACACAAATGGGTTTTGGTTTCAGCCGCGACGACGCCGGCAAATTCATAAAAATTTATATTAAAGATAAAATTTTAGAAGAAGACCCATTTCAGGTTTTAGACCAAAATGGCATCGGCCAGTTAGTCAAAATAGGTGTAGAAAAAGGCAGAAAAACCAAAAAAGATTTAAAGGTGGGAATTTGCGGCGAGCATGGCGGCGAACCAAGCTCGGTGATATTTTGTCACAATGTCGGCTTGAATTATGTAAGTTGTTCGCCTTATCGCGTGCCCATTGCCCGCTTAGCGGCCGCTCAAGCGGTGATTTTTGGAAAAAAGAAATAATTTTAAGGCGACTAAAATTTTGCAAAATTTTAGTCGCCGGTTATAATAAAAATCTATGCCTTACAAAATTGAACAAGATTATGAAAAATGCATTGGCTGCGGGAGTTGTACTTCTGTCTGCGCCGGCAATTGGGAAATGAAAGACGACGGCAAAGCGCATCCAGTCCAAGAAGAAGTTGAAGAAATTGGTTGCAATAAAGAAGCGGAAGAAATCTGCCCGGTCCAATGCATTAAAATTAGTCCGCAAAAGTAATTGAAAATAAAAAACCGGGTGATGTCTTTTTTAGGCCATCGCTCGATTTTTTATTTTATTATTTTTTTACATTTATTTGCCTAAAAGAATTTTTAGGGAAAACATAGTTAATCCAATAACCAAATGCGTATAAGTTTGCATCTTTTTCACCCTCATTTTTCATTCATTTTTTTAAAAAAGTAAAGAGCAAAAGATGGCTTTAAAAAATGTAATAATAGACTATGTTTTTGTAAAATTTTATTTTTATGATATTATTTAATTATATGGATATGTTTGAAATAACTATTTGCGGGCGCGGCGGCCAAGGGTCAAAATTGGCAGCCCAAATTTTAGCCGAAGCGGCGCTGGAAGACGGAAAATACAGCCAGGCTTTTTCCCAATACGGGCCGGAAAGAACAGGCGCGCCGGTTACCAGCTACGCGAGAATTTCCAATCAGCCGATTTTGACGCATCAGCCGATTATAAAGCCCAACGCGGTTTTGATTTTAGATTCAAGTTTGTTGAAAGATTTGAATTTTAATAATGACGAAGTTTTGATTATTAATATTTGCCCTAATATAAAATTAGAAAAATTAAAAAATAAAACTTACAAGATAGACGCTTCTGACATTGCTTTAAAAATTTTAGGCAAGGACTTGCCGAATGTCGCCATGCTGGGAGCTTTGATAAAAATAACCGATTTATTGAAACTGCCTTCTTTGGAGAAAAGAATAAAAGAATATTTTGCCAAAAAATATAACGACAAAATGGCGGAACAAAATATTAAAGCGTTGCAAGAAGGTTATAAAACAATTTTATGCCCGGTAGTACAATTTCGAAAATAATTGTTAAACAAAAATTCGTCGCATATTACTGGGTTTACATTTTAGAAAGTGTAAACGATAAAAAAAGATATATAGGATTCGCTACTGATATCAAAAAAAGAATTAGAGAGCATAATAGCGGCATGGTTGTTTCCACAAATTATAGAAAACCGTTAAAATTGATTTACGCCGAATTATGTTTAAACCAGAAAGATGCGAGAAGAAGAGAAAATTATTTTAAGAGAACTGGCGGTCGAAGATTTTTAGCCAAAAGACTAAAAGAGTATTATAAAATAAATAACAATTTTGAATAATAAATAATTCGAAGTTGTACTACCGGGTATGTTAAAATCGTCATCACAAATTCCATTGGGAGGCAATATTATAAAGCCGGGTAATTCATCTGAATATAAAACCGGCAATTGGAAAACTTTTTCCCCGGTTTGGGACAAAGATAAATGCGCCCAATGTTTGATTTGTCCCGTGAATTGCCCGGAAAATTGCATTCCCGTGAAAGAGGGCAAGCGCCTTGAAACTAATTTTGATTTTTGCAAAGGTTGCGGAATATGCAGCCAAGTTTGTCCATTCGGAGCGATACATATGAAAAAGTGCCAGACTTCTTAAATTTTAAGTTATTTATGAAAAATTTGAATAAAAATAAATATCAGGCGTTAATCGGCGGCCACGCGGCGGCCGAAGCCATGCGGCAGATTAATCCGGAAGTAGTGGCCGCTTATCCGATTACGCCGCAAACGCCCATTATAGAAAAATTCGCCGAGTTTGCGGCTGATAAAAAAGTAGACACTGAATTTATTTGCGCGGAGTCCGAGCATTCGGCTTTAAGCGCCACGGTGGGCGCGTCAGCCGCCGGCGTGAGAGCGATGACCGCCACTTCAAGCCAAGGGCTGGCTTTGATGAATGAAATTTTAAGCGTGGCGTCGGGCTTGCGTTTGCCGATTGTGATGCCAATGGTGAATCGCGCTCTTTCGGCGCCGATTAATATCCATTGCGACCATAGCGATTCAATGTCCGCCCGCGATTTGGGCTGGATTCAGATTTTTTGCGAGACAGCCCAAGAAGTTTACGAATATACTTTTTTCGCTTTAAAGTTGGCGGAAAAAGTTTTATTGCCGGCCATGGTGATGCAGGATGGTTTTTCCACTTCTCACAATGTTGAGCCGGTTAAAATTTATCCTGATAAAATAATTAAAAAATTTATCGGCCAATACAAACCAAAATATTCTTTGCTTGATATAAAAAAACCCATTACTGTCGGGCCTTTGGTTTTACCTGATTATTATTTTGAAATTAAATATCAAGAAATAGAAGCGATGGAGGAAGCGCGAAAAGTTTATTTGGAAACAGGAAAAGAATTAAAAAAAATTACCGGCAATAATTATCCTTATTTTGAGAAATATAAATTAGATGACGCCGAGGCGGCGATAGTAGTCAGCAGCTCTTCCGCCGGCACGGCCAAGGCAGTAATAGATAAATTAAGAAAAGAAGGCAAAAAAGTCGGCTTGTTAAAACCAATTTTATTCAGGCCGTTTCCTCAAAAAGAAATAAGGGAAAGCTTAAAAAATTTAAAAATAATAGCGGTTTTGGACAGATCGGTTTCTTTCGGCGGCGAGGCGCCGCTTTTCAGCGAGATAAAAAATTCTCTTTATCCTTTGGATAAGAAGCCGTTGTTGCAAAGTTATGTTTTTGGCTTGGGAGGAAGAGATCTTTTTGAACAAGAAGTAGAAGAAGTTTTTGAAGAATTATTAAAAAATAAAACAGGGCAAGTTAAATATATCGGTCTAAGAAAATAAATATGCCCGGTAGGACAATTTTGACCAAGATTTTTCTTTTAGAAAAATCTAAAATTTACCAGGCTTAAAAATAATTTATAATTTTATTAAAAGATAATTAATTTAAAAATTTTGACCAAAACAATAATGTCAAAATTGTACTACCGGGTATGGATATCAAAACATTAGCTCAAAAAATAGATTCCGATAAAAAATTGGTTTCAGGCCACAGAACTTGTGCCGGTTGTGCCATTCCTATTATTGTCAGAACAATTTTATCTGCCACTGATAATTTTTTAGTAGCGGCTAATTCTACGGGTTGCATGGAAGTGACGACAACTATTTATCCTTATACTTCATGGAATATACCTTGGATTCATAATGCTTTTGAAAATGTGGCGGCAACTCTTTCCGGAATAGAAGGCGCGTTTAAGGCTTTAAGAAAAAAAGGAAAAATAGACAAAGAAATTAAATTTGTGGCTTTTGGCGGCGATGGCGGGCTTTATGATATAGGTTTGCAGTCATTGTCAGGCGCTTTGGAAAGAGGTCATAATTGCCTTTATGTTTGTTATAATAATGAAGCGTATCAGAATACCGGCGGCCAACGTTCCTCGGGAACTTCAAAGGGTTCCATTACCACCACTACGCCAAAGGGTAAAAAAGAAGCCCGAAAAGATTTAATGCGGATTGTTTTGGCGCATCATATAGATTATGCCGCGCAGGCCGCGGTTCATAATATTTTAGACCTTTACCAAAAAGCGGAAAAAGCATTTAACGCAAAAGGCCCCAGTTTTTTAAATGTTTTATCGCCTTGCACTTTAAATTGGGGATTTATGCCAAATTCAACCATCAAGATTTCAAAATTGGCGGCTGACACTTGCTTTTGGCCGCTTTATGAAGTAGAAAAAGGAAAATATAAATTAAATTATAATCCTTTTAAGAAATTGCCTCTTGAAGAATTTTTTAAGCTTCAAAAAAGATTTAGTTATCTTTTAAAGCCGGAAAATAAAAATTTTCTCAATGAAATTCAAAATGAAGTTGATGATAATTGGGAAGAGCTTCTAAAAAAATCCGGTTAATTTTAATTTTTTTTATTTACTGTTTATTAAAAAGTTGTAAATTGCCATCGCCATGCTGGTGAGTCATGAGTTCATAAATTTTTAGTTATAAGTTATTGGTTGTAAGTTGTAAGTTATCCCTGGTGCCCCCACCAGGATTCGAACCTGGGTTTACTGCTTAAGAGGCAGCTACTCTACCATTGAGTTATGGGGGCTAAAAATTTAGTTGTAGGTTGTTGGTTGTAAGTTGTAAGTTTATCTGTGGTGCCTTCGGAGGGATTCGAACCCCCAACAACTGCTCCGAAGGCAGTCGTGATATCCATTTCACTACGAAGGCGTAAAATCATTTTTGTATTTTTTATCGCGTTTTGAAAAGTTTATCTCAATTCTACGGTGTTTTGGGCTTATTGTCAATAATTTTCGCGTGCGAAATTAATTTTTATTAAATCAAAAAGAATAGTTAAAAAAGACCCTTAAGCGGGCCTTTTTTAGTTTTTAAAAACAAATTCGGCGTTATAATTACCTTGAATTACGAAATAGAGTGACCCCGAAAGAGGAGGGGGTTTGTGAAAAAACGCGTTTCGTAATTCAAAATAATTAAGTTTCGTCGATTTATAAAAATTTATTTCAATTCCTGCGGATTGAACATATAGGCTAAAGCAATTTGCTTGTCAATTAATTTTTCACTGACGAGCCTTTTTAAATCTTGGTCCATACTGACCATACCTTCCTTAGCGGAAGTTTGAATCACGGCTTTTATTTGGGAAATTTTATTTTCCCTGATTAAATTTCCTACGGCCGGAGTGTTGATTAAAATTTCCCGCGAGGCGATTCGGCCATTGTCAATTCTGGGCAATAATTGCTGGGAAATCACTCCTTGCAGGGAAATGGATAATTGCAATCTAACTTGAGTTTGCTGGTGAGGAGGAAAAACATCAATAATTCTGTCTATGGTTTGGGAAGCGTTTTGAGTGTGCAGAGTGGCTAAAATCAAATGCCCTGTTTCCGCTAAAGTCAAAGCAGTGCCGATAGTTTCCAAATCGCGCATTTCGCCGACCATAATTACATTCGGGTCCTCTCTGACTACATGTTTTAAAGCATCTCCAAAAGAGAGTATATCACTTCCTAATTGGCGCTGGCTGATGATGCTTTTTTTAGGAAGAAAAACATATTCAATCGGGTCTTCCATAGTAACTATATGGCATGAGCGTTCTTCATTGATTAAATTTATCATTGCCGCCAGAGAAGTGGATTTTCCGCAGCCAGTCGGTCCGGTGATTAAAACCAGCCCTTGATTTAAGCGGGCTAATTTATAAGCGATTTTAGGCATTAAAATTTCTTCCATATTAGGAAGAGAAGGAAGGATAACTCTCGCCGCTAAAGCCAAATTGCTTTTTTCCCAATAAACATTTATTCTGAATCTGGCTATCCCGTCTGATTGGTATGAAGTGTCTAATTCTCTCCGAGCTATTAATTTTTCTTTTTCTTGCGAGGTCAGGATGGAAAAAATTATTTCTTGAATCGTGTCTTTGGTCAGAATATTAATTTTGTCAATTTCTTTCAATTGCCCGTCAATTCTTAAAACAGGCGGCTTGCCGACTATTAAATGAACGTCAGAAGCTTTATTTTGAGCGGCAATTTTGAAAATCTCGTTGAGGTTTAAATTTTTCATAAATTTTAATTGAAGTTAAATTTTAAATATAGCCTTATTTTAACATAATATAAAATAATGGTAAACTATTTATTTAATTAAATACCGGAATTATGCACAAAAGTCCAAAAATCATATTTTGACAATTTTTAATTCTTATTGCCTACTTTCATTTGATATGTTAGAATAAAACCATTAAATTTTATTAATTATTTATGAGGCATATTTATGACAATTTTAGAATTTTTGTTTATTTTAGTAATTTTTGCGTTAAGCGTTATTATTGGTTACAATTTGCGAAGATTAATTGCTTCTAAAAAAGCTCTCTCCGCTGAAATCAGGGCGGAAAAATTAGTTTCTGAAGCAAAAGAAAAGCAAAAGGAAATTTTATTTCAAGCCAAGGAAAAAGCTCTTAAATTATTAGAAGAAGCGGAAAAAGAAGAACAAAAAAGGAGAAGAGAATTAAATTATCTCCAGCAAAGATTATCAAAGAGAGAATCTCTTTTTGACCAGAAATTGTTGGATTTGGAAAACAAACAGCAGCAGCTTTACGACAAGGCTGATAAAATAGAAAAATTAAAACAGGAAATTCAGGAGATAAAAAATGAACAGTCTGATAAATTGGAAAAAATCGCTAATTTTTCTAAAGAAGAAGCCAAAAAAGTCTTATTGGAAAACGTGGAAAAGGAAATTAAAGAGGAAATTGCTCAGAGAATAAGAAAGTTAGAAAGCCAATCGCAGGAAGAACTTGAAAAAAAGGCAAAACATTTATTAAGTTTGGCAATAGAAAGATGTTCCACTTCCCACGCGGCCGAAACTACGACCAGCTTGCTTAGCATTCCTTCTGATGAAATGAAAGGAAGGATTATCGGCCGGGAAGGGAGAAATATAAAAGCCATAGAACAGTTGACTGGCGTGGAAATTATCGTTGATGACACGCCCGAAGCGATTTTAATTTCCGCTTTTAATCCTATCCGCCGCCAAGTGGCTAAAAAAGCTTTAGAAAAATTAATTTTAGACGGCAGAATTCATCCCGGCAGAATTGAAGAAAAGGTGGAAGAAGCGAAAAAAGAATTAGCTTTGGAAATAAAAAAAGCCGGCGAGGAAGCGGCGTATGAATTAGGCATTGCCGGTTTAGACCCAAAACTCATTCAGATCGTCGGAAGATTAAAATATAGAACCAGCTATGGACAAAATGTTTTGCAGCATAGCATAGAAGTGGCTCATTTATCCGCTCTTTTGGCCGGAGAATTAGGCGCCAATGTCAGCATTGCCAAAAAGGCCGGATTTTTGCATGATATCGGCAAAGCAATAGACCAGGAGACAGAAGGGACCCATCCGGAATTGGGCGCGGAAATAGCAAAAAAATTCAATCTTTCAGAAGAAATTATCGCGCCGATTTTAACTCACCATCAGGATAATCCGCCAACTTTGGAAGCGATTATCGTCAAATCAGCTGACGCGGTTTCAGGCGCTCGTCCGGGAGCGAGAAGGGATTCGTACGAGCAATACATAAAACGTTTGGAGGAATTAGAAAATTTGGCTAAAACTTTTGATGGCGTGGAGAGAGTTTACGCCATCCAGGCAGGCAGAGAAGTAAGGGTTTTTGTGACTCCTTCTAAAATTGACGACGCGCAAGCTTTGAAATTATCCCGCCAAATAGCCAACAAAATAGAACAAGAGCTGAAATATCCGGGCGAAATAAAAGTCGCGGTTATCAGGGAAACAAGAGTAATTGAGTACGCAAGATAATTATTTATAATTTTATGAATTTAAGAGTTTTAATCTTCGGCGATGTGATGGGAGGAATCGGCAGAAAAGCGATAGCCAAAATATTGCCTAAATTAAAAAAAGAGCTTAAGCCGGATTTAATCATCGCTAACGCGGAAAATATCGCTCATGGCAAAGGCATTACCCAAAAAACTTTGGAAGAATTGAAAAAAGCCGGAGTGGATTTTTTTACTTCCGGCGACCATGTCTTTGATAAAAAAGAAATCATTCCGGTTTTGGAGGATAAAAATTCTCCTCTTATCAGGCCGGCGAATTATCCGCCGCTTGCTTCCGGCTTTGGCTATAAAATAGTTGAAATCGGCATAAGAAAAATTTTGATGATAAATTTAATTGGCCGGGTTTTTATGAAAGGCGACTATGACTGCCCTTTCAGAAAATTCGATCAGATTTTAGAAGAAACAAAAAATGAAAAATTGAACGCGGTGATTGTGGATTTTCATACCGAAGCGACTTCGGAAATAAGGGCTTTTAGTTTTTATGCTGATGGCAGAGCAAGTATAGTGTTTGGAACCCACACTCATGTTCCTACATCCGACAATCAGATTTTAGCGGAAGGAACCGGGTATGTTTCAGATGTGGGAATGGCGGGAGCGAAAGATTCTGTTTTGGGCGTGGACAAAGAGAATATTATCAAAAATTTTTTAACCCAAATGCCGTTTGAACATCAAATTCCTGAAACCGGCAAAGCGATTATCAACGCGATTTTTTTAGAAATCAATCCTAAAAATAAAAAAGCGGAAAAAATCAAAAGGGTTGATAAAGAAGTGGAAATTTAATAGAATTTAAAAAATAATTTGTCAGATTAAAATTTTGGTTACAGCCCGCCTTCGTCCTTCGCTTTCAGTCCAGGTTTCGGCGGGCGCTCAATTTTGTAACCAAATTAAAAATTTGGACAAAATTGGCGAAAGGGGGTGAAAATAAATGAATAAAACTGAATTATGCGATAAAATTTCCGAGAAAGAGAATTTGCCTCGAGCCCAAGCTAATAGAGTGGTGGAATTAATTATTGAAACTATTATTTCCACTTTAAAATCAGGCGATGAAGTGGCTTTAACCGGTTTTGGCACTTTTTCCGCCAAAAATAGAGCCGCCCGCCAGGGCGTTAATCCTAAAACAGGAGAAAAACTTCAAATTCCGGCGATGACCGTGCCTAAATTCAAAGCAGGCAAATTTTTGAAAGACGCGTTGAAATAAAATAGATATTCATTTCAGATAAAAGCTAAAAATCCATACTTTAAAAATTTTAAATTTTTAAGTATGGATTTTTATTAACAAAAAAATAAAATTTAATTTTTTAAAATTTATTCAACGATAAAAGTTATAAAATCATTTTATTTTATTAAAAAATTATGATACATTTGAATTTAGACAAGATGATGGCATTAAAAATCAGTGATAAAAATATAGAAAAAGCGAGAAAGATAATCAAAAAAGGAGGCGTGATTATTTATCCCACGGACACGCTTTACGGCTTAGGAACGGATATTTTTAATTTGGAAGCAATTGGAAAAATTTTTAAAATTAAAAAAAGGGATTTTGGAAAACCGATTTCAGTAATGGTTTCTGATTTTGAAGAAATAAAAAAACTGGCCTTTGTGGGCAGGAAGCAGAAAGAAAAAATCAAAGAATTATTGCCCGGTCCTTATACAATTATTTTAAAAAAGAAAAAAATTGTTTCCGGCCTTCTGACCGCGGGGAGTAGTAAAGTGGGAATTAGGATTCCTGACAATGAATTTTGCCGGGCCTTAGCCAAAGATTTGCCGATCACCACCACCAGCGCCAATATTTCAGGCGAAAAAGATTTTAATTTTAAAAAATTAAAAGGCGTGGATTTGATTTTTACCGGCGGGAAAATCAGCGGCGAAGCTTCCACGATCATTGATTTAACTAAAAGGCCGTTTAAAATTTTAGAAAGAAAAAGATGATAAAAAAGAAAAAAATCAGAGCGATTGTTTTGTTTTCCGGCGGCCTGGATTCTATTTTGGCGATTAAAATTTTGGAAAAACAAAAAATAGAAATTCTGGCTTTGATTTTTGAAAGTTATTTTTTTAACGGCGAGGAGGCGGAAAAAATCGCCAAAGAATTAAAATTTAATTTTAGGATTTTTGATTTTTCCGAAGAACATTTGAAGATGGTAAAAAATCCAAAATACGGCTATGGCAGGGCAATGAATCCTTGCGTGGATTGCCACGCCTTAATGTTGAAAAAAGCCAAGGAAATAATGGAAAAAGAAAAATTTGATTTTGTCGCCACGGGCGAAGTTTTGGGCGAGCGGCCGATGAGCCAGAACGCCGGCGCGCTTAAATTAATAGAAAAACAATCCGCTTTGGATGGTTATTTGATCAGGCCTTTATCGGCGAAACTTTTAATTGAGTCAATTCCTGAAAAATCAGGCTGGATAAAAAGAAGCGAGCTTTTGGACATTTCCGGCCGGTCAAGAAAAAGGCAAATTGCTTTAGCTGAAGAATTCGCCATAAAAAATTATCCTTCTCCTGCCGGCGGCTGTCTTTTGACTGAATCGGCATTTGGGGAACGTTTAAAAAAACTTTTAATCAATTGCCCGAATTGCGGGGGCAATGACATAGAATTATTAAAATCAGGCAGGCATTTATGGGAAAATGGGGCGAAGATAATAATAGGCAGGAACAAAGATGAAAATGAAAAATTGGGGGAAAGCGCGAAAAAGGGCGATATTTTAATTCAATTAAAAGATTATCCCGGGCCTTTGACGATTATTAGGAATTATCAAAAAGGAAAAATTAAAAAAGAAATTTTGGATAAAGCGAGAGAATTAACTCAATATTATTCTCTTAAGGCAAGAAATAAAAAAGATTTAAAATTTAAAGAAAAGATTTTTTAAAGCGCAATTAAATTTTATTATCAAGCGAGCGAGAGAAGTGATATGCCTTAAAGCATATCACTTCCGAGCGAGCGCGGATAATACAGGGTTAATACCCCGTCAGCTTGCTCCGGGGTTTAATACCCTTTATTTTGTGGTAGAATAAAGTCAAATGAATTTTATATGTTCGAATAAAAAAATTCATCCGCGAATATTGAAGCATTTAAAAAATATTTAAACGCGGAATTTTGAAGTATGAAGAACTTGGTTATTTTACTAATTATTCTTGTTTTGATATTTTTAGCCTTATTTTTCATGCCTCATAAAGAAAATATGCCCAAAAAAGAATTATCCGTTAGAGAGTGCGTGGCGGCCGGAATGTTTTATCCCGCGGAAAAAGAAATTTTAGAAAAGCAAATTAAAGATTTTTTGGCGCGAGTGAAAAAAACGGAAAATAACCCTAAAATTTTAATTGTTCCCCATGCCGGCTATGATTATTCCGGCCAAGTTGCCGCTTACGCTTTCAAACAATTGGAAGGGGAAAATTTTGAAAGAGTTGTTTTAATCGGGCCTTCTCATTACGATTATTTTGACGGCCTCGCGCTTTCCGAAGATGATTTTTGGCAGACGCCTTTGGGAAAAGCGGAAGTGGACCATAATTTTTATCAAGAATTATTAAAAGAAAATAAAAATATTTTTTATCGCCAAATCAGCCATCAGCAAGAGCATAGCTTGGAAGTTGAACTGCCGTTTTTACAAACTGTTTTAAAAGATTTTAAAATCGCGCCGATTATGATCAGCGGTTTAAACGCGGAAATTTTAGCTGAAGCGCTAAAGAATTTAATAGATGAAAAAACTTTGGTTGTAATTTCTTCGGATTTATCGCATTACCCGCCCTATGAAATCGCCAATCAAACAGATAAAAAAACGATTGAAGCGATTTTAAGCGGCAAGGCGGAAAATTTTGAAAAAGCAATTCAAGAATCAATGAGCCAAAATTCAGAAAACTTGGATACTTGCGCCTGCGGCGGAGAGCCAATAAAAACAGCTTTGCTTTTAGCCAGAGATTTAGAGATTAAAGATATTAAACTTTTAAAATACGCTAATTCCGGCGATACAAGCAACGATTATTCAAAAGTTGTGGGATACGCGAGTATTATTTTTTCAAAAAATGATGAAGATTTTTTGTCTGAAACGGAAAAACAAGAGCTTTTAAAAATCGCCCGCCAAAGCATTGAGAATTATTTTAAAGGAAATAAAATGTTGGAATTTGAAGTTGCTTTTAAAAGATTGAAACAGCCGCAAGGGGCTTTTGTAACTTTAAGAAAAGGACAGCAATTAAGAGGATGCATCGGCATCATTGAAGAAAGGGAAATGCCTTTATATAAAGTGGTGTCGCAAATGGCGATTGCCGCGGCTTTTGAAGACCCGCGATTTATTCCGGTTAGCGCGCAAGAAATGGATGAGCTTAAAATCGAAATTTCCGTTTTATCGCCTTTGAAAAAAATCAGCGACCCGTTTAAGGAAATTGAAATCAACAAGCATGGCGTGATTATAAAAAAAGGTTCTAATTCCGGCGTGTTTTTGCCGCAGGTTGCCGCGGAAAATAATTGGGATTTGGAAACTTTTATGAACGAGCTTTGCCAAAACAAAGCCGGTTTGCCGAAAACCATCTGGAAAACCGGCAAAGCGGATATTTATATTTTTAGCGCTGAAATTTTTGAGGAGAAATAAATGAAAGAATCAAAATTAAAAAAATATCAGCAGAAAAGAAAATTTGAAATCACGCCGGAGCCGGAAGGAAAGATAGAAAAAAGCGAATTAAAAAGGTTTGTCGTCCATAAACACCAAGCTCGGCATTTGCACTATGATTTTCGTCTGGAAATGGAGGGTGTCTTAAAATCTTGGGCCGTGCCCAAAGGAGTGCCGGAGAAGCCAAATGTAAAAAGACTTGCCATTGAAGTAGAAAATCATCCGGTTTGTTTGGCTCCTTTTACAAAAGTTAATGCCCCGGGAGGCGAAAAAAGTATTAGAAAAAATTTTTCTAAAATTTTTTCTTATAATTTTCAAAATAGGAAAGTAGAATCTAAAAAAATAACAGCTTTTTCTAAAAGAGAAATAAATAATGATGAAATTACTTTATATTTTCATCAGGGAAAACCATTAAAAAAATTGTGTTGTACCCTGAATCATGAAATATTTGCTCCTCAAGGTAAAAAACAAGCATTTCAACTTAAAAAAGATGATTTTATTTTTATTTTAAAAGAGACATTTCAAAAAAGGAAGAAGGAGTTACTTTTAGGTATGCTTTTGGGAGATGCGGGATTAGAAAGCAACGGTTCTTACAGTAACACAGCCATTGTTTCTTTTACCCACTCTATTTCTCAAAGAGATTATTTACTTACAAAATGCAGACTGCTTAATTTAAAATTTCATTTTCAGAATTATCCTTCAAAAATACAAAGAATTAAAAATTATACTGCCTACTTTAAACCATCAATCAGGGCGGTGAGTAAGACTTACCCTTTTCTTTATGATCTTTATCTACTTTGTTATAAAAACGGAAGAAAAACTCTTACTAAAGAATGGCTAAATCAATTAAGTGAAGTTTCTCTGGCTTATTTTTATCTCGACGACGGCAGTTTATTAAAAGATAAAAATAAAATGAACATTCATGCTATAGAGCTATCTACCCAAGGATTTACAAAGAAAGAACAGTTATTACTTAAAGAAGTGATAGAAAAAAAATTTGGTCTTAAGACTAATATATATCGAATAAATAGTGGAAGCGGTTGGAGGTTAAGAATTTCTAGCGTAAAAAAATTTTTTTCTTTAATTTCCCCATGGATTCCTTTAAAAATTATGGATTATAAGATAGGTAAGCATTGTCCTGTTTGTGGAAATTCAGTCCCTGGTTTTAAAAATCATTTTTGTTCTTATTGTTTGTTGAATTATTTAAGAAAATTAAAATATCCTTCTTATGCCGATTATTGTAGGTTGAGGTATTATGAGAAAAGAGGTGGCGTTGCCCCAAAAACTTTTCAGAATTATTTTGGAAGTTGGGCTAACGCCATTAAATTAGCAAAAGAAAATAAATTAGTAGTTTCAGGCCAGAGGGGGAGTAAAGTAAAAGAAATTAAAAATGAAAGAATGAAAAAGGATATAGGAATAGCCAAAATCAGAGAGATTAGAAAAAAATGGAATCCCGAAAGAAAGTATGCACATGATATTCAAGTTAAGGATAATCATAATTTTTTTGCAAATGGAGTTTTGGTAGGAAATTCTTACATTGATTTTTTTGGCGTTATTCCCGAAGGTTCTTACGGCGCCGGCAACGTGGAAATTTGGGACAAGGGAGAATATGAATTATTGGAGAAAAGCAAAAAAACGATTAAATTCAGATTAAAGGGCGAAAAATTAAAAGGCGAATATATTTTGGTTTTAATGAAAGAAAATAACTGGCTGATTTATAAATTGTAAAAAAGTTTGAGATTGATTTTTTTTAAATAATAATTTATTATGTTATTAATCAAATTTTTTATTGATTAAATTCGCGGGTATCGTATAGCGGCTATTATATCTCCTTGCCAAGGAGAAGATACGGGTTCGACTCCCGTTACCCGCTCCAAGATTTGACCTATAAGTCAATTTTACTCTACTTGACTGTGGATAAGAATTTACTGACCTTTTGGTCTTTTTTTATTGCGTAATTATTTGCAAGAAAAAAGCTATTTGATAGAATTAAAAGAATAGCTATGAAAAATATCATAATATCAAAACCAAAGAATGACTCAGTTATCGCTCAATTAAGTTCGCTTTATAACACCTTTAAAAACGTTAGTTTTGGCGACAATTTAGAATTTAATTTGTCATTATTGGATTGGGTTTGTCCTTCATTAATATTGCCGATAAGCGCCTATATAAATAGTACTCGGAGCAGTTATAAAACAGATAATTGCGGCATTAAGTCTTATTTGGAAAAAATAAGCTTTCCGCGAGGCGTAAATTCTATTTCTTTATTTCAATATAGAACTCAGAAATATAAAAGCTATATCCCGATAAGTGTCTTAAAAAAAGAATCAGGAATTGAAAGGGAAAGATTAGAATCATTGTTTTCAGAAAAAATTTATGAAACACTTGGCAATGTGCCAGGAGCGCAAAGCGCCGTAGTTTACCCCATATCAGAATTAGCAACTAATATTTTTGAGCATAGCAAAAAAGATTCAGGTTTTATTTTTGGGCAATTTTATCCCAAGAAAAATTATCTTGATATCTGCATAGTAGATTGCGGAAGAGGATTTGCCGCGGCTTATAAAGAAGAAAAGAATTTAAATTTGACGGACGCGGAAGCTATTAACCAGGCAATATTAGGCAACTCGGTTAAAAAAGACAGAGAAAGAGGATATGGAATAAGAACTTCAAAAAATGTGGTGTGTCACGCGCTAAAAGGAGGGAGTTTTGTTTTAATTTCTGGTTCTTGCGCGTTGCTTTCCACGGGAAAAGCGGAAAAGTTAGTATCTTTACCTAAATTTTATTGGCAAGGAACTATTATTGCTTATAGGATACCTAAACCATTGGGACCTATTGATATTTCCGGATATTATGAGTAATATTAATTAAAATCAATTTTGCGGCGTAAATACTATAATAACTATAAATTTATGAAAATCAAAAAAAGTCAAAATTTAACTAAAATCAATATAGCTAATCTAATAGCCCCGATTATAAGTTCCCGGAGCATAGCTGATATATTAGAAAAAGAAATTAAAGGAGTTGATGCTAAATCAATAAATTTAGATTTTAGCAAGGTTAAATTTATTTCTCGTTCAGCCGCTCACGCTCTGCTTTTATTGAAGGAAAAAATTGAAACTAAAACTTTTAATAAAAAAGAAGTAAATTTTGTAAATGCCAATAATGATATTGCCGAAATGCTTCGCATTGTAGCCGCGAATAGGGCATTTCCTAAAGATAAAAAATTCCAATTTAATCCAAAAAAAGTCAGTATAAATTCTTTGTTAAAAAAGGCAGTGATATAGCTTTAAATTTTTTTAGCGGTTTTTTTTCATCTGATATTTAAAGCTAATCCAGTCATTTGAATTTCTTACCGCTTTCTGCCAATAGGTTCTAACATTGTCTACCACGGAGCTCCAGAATATTAATAAATTTATAAATATGTGGCCAAGAGGAATGTAGCAAAAAATTCCGGATTATCCGGAATTTTTGTTTTGATTTCCTTTAAAACAGTCACACCCCTCCCATTTTTTGTATTTCATTTTTTCTATGCAAGGATTTCCATTGTTGCAATACCAAGCTCTGGCGCTCTCTATATCCATTAGGCAAAAACTTTGGAAATAATTGTTGCATTTCGATGGTTCTTTAGTAAGACTTTCCTCATAACTTTCCCTTTCAAACCTACCTAATTCATTAGGATTTTTATGCATTTTATCCTCCTTTTTCAGTTTTCCACACTCTTTAAAGATTATTATTTTAATTTTTCAAGGTGTAAAATTGTTTTTATATCTTAACACAAATCAAAAAAAAATGAAAGAGTTTTGATATATGATTTTTTTAGTGATTTTAAACTATTTTTTAATACGCTTTTTTTATCTCAATGTCGGTATAATAATATTTTAAAATCTGGCCGAAGCTGTATTCTTTTCCCAGAAGCAAAGCGCCGCGGGAACTCATTCCCACGCCGTGGCCGAGCATTGTTTTGCCTTTCATGTAAGGGTCGGGCTTGCTGACTAACCATGGCTTGCTGCCCGACCAGACTTCGCTCCAGCTTCTTGTTCGTCCGTCGCTTTGGGAAAAATAAGGCGTAATCGCCAAAGTATTATTGTAAAAAACCATCATTCCTTTTGTTTCATCAACCGCTTTGGTAATATTCGGCGAACGTTTTTCCATCCCATAACCGCGGTAGACTTGGTCGCCTTCCGTGGCAGTGACGGTAAAAATTCCATGTTTAAAGGGTTCAAGGACATGGTAGGTGGCGTAAGCGCGGGCGGCGACAACCAAAGATTTAAGAAATTCAAAAGGCGAAACATCAACCGCCTCCGCCAAACCTTTCAGATAATCTTCCATTTTCAATTCATTAATCACCCAAAGCCGGCCAGACCCGCCTTCCGCCGGGTCGGCATAATGAGTTTCTAAAACTCCTTTGAATTGATTATCGTTCAAATTTTGATTCCAGCTTGGCGAATTTTGATAACTTGAAATTTCCAAAATTGTGTTTTCGTCTTTAGGAGCAAATCTCAAAATAGAATCAGTGCTTAAAATTCTTTGACCGCTGATATTTAAAAATTGCCTTTCAAGGGAAAAATCAAAAACTATTTCAATTTCTTCGCCTTCGGTTTGAGTGACTAATAATTTATTATTTTCATCCCTGATTTCGTAAGGCCCGTTAGCTTTAATTTTTATCGGTTTTTCACTGTGGAGAAGCCCGACGCGCACGTTCGGCTCTTCCATGTTTAATAAATTGGAATCTTCTTTTATTTCAGACAAGTCAAAATCAGGCATATCATAGGTGCCGGCGGAAGAGCTGGTGATTTGGCTGTTATTGTTTTCAGTTGGCGCGGGAGTTTCTGTTTTTTTAACAATAGTTGTCGGCGCTAAAACCCTGATTGGCACTTCTATTTCTCCGCCGCCAATTTTTTCTTCGCCTCTCATTAAGTCAAGTTTTACCCAATACAAGCCGCTGTCAGCAGGCGCGGTCAGGGCGAATTTAAAAGTTCCTTCCTGGCCCGGTTTAATCGAGCCTTCCGAAAGTTTGGCCGGCTCCCGGCCATTCAGCCAAAATTTATGATAAAAAGCGCTTTGGTTTATTATACTGCGGTGTCTGATGGTTACCATATTGTTGCCGGTATTGTACCAAGTGTTACTTCCGCTGTTTTTGAACTTGAACCAAAAGGTAAAGGATTTGCCCGGTTCAAGATTGATGATATAGGGATAGCTTTGGTTAGTTTTTTGCGCTTGATAGTTTTGCGCCTTAACTCCAACAGGCAAAAGCGTTAATAAAGCCAAAGATAAAATTAAATAATTTTTTAATTTCACCCCGTTAGAAACCTTTTTTAAGAAAGGCATTTTACGGAGTTTTTTGATATAATTATTTTTCATAAAATTTCTAACGGGGTTCATATATTATTATTTTACCATAAGATTAACCAAGGTCAAACATTGACAAAATAAAAAAAAATGTGATAGATTGAATTTCAATAATTGTTCCTTGAAATATTAACATTAACCCTAAAAATCAGGAGGTGAAAGATAGGATGAATCATTCAAAAGGTTTAGTTATATGTGTATTAGTTTTATGGTTAATAGCAGTTTTAATGGTAGTAGTATTGCCTCTATTAGGGAATAAACGAATTATGCAAGGACTGCATGATTTGAAACGAATTAGAGTAGTTGGAGGTCCTGAAATAAGTGGTTCTTTTTTTCTGGGCTGTGGTTCAGTTTCAAGCGGTAATTTCAACAGTGTGCGGTTTTGGTGGCAAGATAATACTGCGCCAGAAATTTATTACTGCACCACGCTTGATTTTGATTCAGTGATTGTAGTGGAAGATGAGACGTTGGAATTTCCCAAAGTCGAATTTATTGATTACGAAAAATATTGCGGAATAAGATCCTTATATGGAAAGCTTCCTGAATCCGCAAAGATTTACACCCCTTCAAAATATTGGGAGTTTCAAATTGAGGATTTAAAAACAAAGTTTTAACAGAATTTTTAACACGCCCGCTTTGCAAAACAGCAAAGCGGGTTTTTTATTATCAAAATTTAATGTTATGATAGAAATATGAATTTTGTGTTTTTAATTTTATTTTCGCTATTTTTTCTTTATTTATCATGGAAAAAGCCGATTGTGGCTTTGGCTTTTATTGTCGCTTTTCTACCGAGTTATTTAATCCGCTTTAAAATCGGATTTTTGCCGATGACTTTGTTGGAATTGATGATTTTGATTTTATTTGTTATCTGGTTGATTAAAAAAAAAGAAAAATGGAATTTAAGCCATTTTAAATACCCGATTATTTTTTGGCTAGTTGCGGCGACAATCGCTGTTTTTGTTTCGCCTGATTGGTGGCCTGCTTTGGGAATCTGGAAAGCGTATTTTATTGAGCCGATTTTATTTTTTATTGTTTTTATTAATGTTGTGAAAACAACGGGATCCTTCGCTGGCGCTCAGGATGACATAGGCTTGAATTTAATTTTCAGGGCTTTGGGATTTTCCGCGCTTTATATTTCCCTTTTCGCCATTTGGCAAAAAATTACCGGACAAGGAATTTTGAGTTTGCAGTCCTGGCAGGGCGAGAAAATTTTAAGAGCAACTTCCATCTTTGAATACCCGAATGCCGTCGGATTATTTTTAGCCCCTTTGATTTTAATTTTTATCGGCCAGAAAAAGCAAAAAATTTTTTATTGGCTGGTGGCATTTTTATCCTTGATGGCGATTATTTTCGCCCAATCCGAAGGGGCTATTGCAGGAATTTTGGCGGGATTAATTTTTATCGGCTTAGCGATAAAATCCGCGAGAAAATTTACGCTTGCCGGATTGTTTATTTCCATGATTATAATTTTTTCTTTCGCGCCTTTGAAAAATTATCTTTGGCAGAAAGCGAGCTTGAATGATTTTTCCGGCCAAATCAGAAAAGAAATGTGGAGCGAAACTTGGCAGATGCTGAAAGAAAAACCGATTTTCGGCGCTGGTTTGGCTGGTTACCAAAAAGCAGTGGAGCCATACCATAAAAAAGATTACATAGAAATTTATCTCTATCCTCATAATATTTTTTTTAATTTTTGGAGCGAATTGGGAATTATCGGGTTATTCGTTTTCCTTTGGCTTGTTTTTAAATTTTTTCGCCTTGGCTTCAAATCAAAATCGTCATTTTTTATTATGGCCGCGATGATTGCCATACTCGTTCATGGCTTGGTTGATGTTCCTTATTTCAAAAATGATTTATCAGTGTTATTTTGGCTGATTATTGGCTTGATGCAAATTAGCAGTAATCAAGAAGATAAAAAAATCCCTATTGTTTAAAACAAAAAAAATAACGCCAAAGGATTATTCCTCTGGCGTTTTGATTTTAAATTTTAGTTAAATCTCCTCAACCTCCTTTGTTTTTTTGATTCTTTATATTTACTATATTCATTGATGCCAAAATCTTTTAATCGCTCCCAATTATTTTTAGTTCGCAGTTTGGACAGCGCTTTTTTAATGTTTTGCTCGACCCGTTGCCAGCTGATGGAGAGGTCTTCGCTAATTTTTTTTAAAGTTCGTTCCAAGTAAAAATACTCTCTAAGACAACATTGCTCCGTCTTAGACAACTTGCTTTCCAAAAAAATTTTTTCTAATCCTTTTTTTAGTTGGAATTGAAAAATATTTT
Organism: Parcubacteria group bacterium Athens0714_12; assembly: GCA_007378955.1. Lineage (GTDB taxonomy): Bacteria > Patescibacteriota > Patescibacteriia > UBA2591 > VMGY01 > VMGY01. The sequence goes on from VMGY01000007.1 coordinate 31,867, forward strand.
TTTCTACAACCTTGTCTGTTTGGAAGATTGAAATTTCTCCGGTTAATGTTCCGTTGGGAATTTTTTCATAAAGCCGCATCCCGTCATTATCTGGATATGTTTGGCTGTCCAAGGAAAATAATCGATTTTCAAAATTCATTACCTCGGTGATGTTTTCAAATCTTTTATTTGTCCAGCGCAGGCTTTTTTTTATTTCTTCCTCTGTCGGCTCTCTCATTAAAATGTTTTTTAGCCTATTTTTACTTTTTTTAAATTTAGCTATGCAATCGCAAGCATAGACAGGAATTCGTATCGCTTTGCCATTTTTTATTGAATATTCCATGCCCTGCTTGATTTCCCACCAAAGATAGGTGCTATATCGGCAACCCCTTAAATAATTAAATTTTTTAGTACCACTTATTAACCCAATCATTCCTTCTTGAAATAAATCGTCCGCATCCATTGATGGATCATAGAGTTTATTCAGGCAGTGATTAGAAATATTTATGACTAATTTAAAATTCTTAGCCATAATTTGACCGAGTATTTTTTTCCTCTTTTTCTCATTTTTAGTTTTTTTAAAAGCTTTAAGCAAAGAAAACATAATTTCGCCCAAAATTTCTTTAGCTTTTTTTTCCGCTGGCGTGGCGGGATGCAAAATTTTTACTGAATTATTACTTGATTCATAAGCAATACTGTTTAAATTCAACATCTTCAACACCTCCTTTAAAGGTTAAATTTTTTGTTTTTTATTTATTTTTTTCAAAGGACTGTCATTTTTTAAATTTAAGAAGAGTATATCATAAAATAATAATTTGTCAACTGCTGATACCTCCGCAGAAAGATTTTTTTTGATTCGCGACTAATGTTTTTATTTGATAAATTATGAAAAATTTAATATCATAAAGAGATGATGTTAAAAAATAAGGCAAAAAAATATTTAATCGCTTTTTTTATTGTTTTGGGAATAATTAGTTTTTCGTTTAAAAAAGTTAACGGGCAGGAATTAAGAATAATTCCTCGCGCTGAATGGGGAGCGAACGAGAGTTTGAGATTTAATGAAAAAGGAGAAGATAAATGGCCGGAAGAATACGCTCCGGTTCAGAAGTTTATCATTCACCATAGCGGCACGACTTTAAAAGACAATGATAAAAACGGCGCGGTTGACCAAGAAGATTATAAAGCCACCATCAGGGCGATTTATAATTGGCACGCTCAAGTTTTAAATTGGGGCGATATCGGGTATAACTATTTAATTGACCCGCTGGGGAATATTTATCAAGGCAGATATGGCAGCGATGGCGTGGTTGGCGGGCATGCTTTGGATGATGTTAAAAATATTGGCTATAACCGGGGCAGTGTCGGCATTGTAATTTTAGGCACTTACGGCGGTTGGGTTTATGAGCAGGAACAAGGAGAATATTTAAAAAAGCCGGAACAATTTCCGGAAATTGGCGGCATCCAAAAAATCGGCCAAGAAGAGCAACATAACGGCAGATGGCGCGTTCGGGTCGAGGGCAATATTTCCCAAGCCGCGAAAGACAGCTTGTCTTCTTTAATTTCTTCAAAATCAAAAAAGTTTAATATCTCCCCGAATGGCTATAGTGATTTTGTTGATTTAATTAATATCCCAAATATAATAGGTCATCGCGACGTAGACAGGACGACTTGCCCGGGCGAAAATTTGTATGCTTCGTTGCCGGAAATCAGAAATTTAGCGCAAAGTAAATATGGCCAATCAGTTAAAGCAGCTAATATTAATCGTATTTTTGCCGCCAGTTTGCAGGGGCAAAGCGATTCGGAAATTACTTTAAAGCCCAATGAAACAAAAGAGATTTATCTTGAGTATAAAAATGAGGGCAATACGGCGGCGATGAAGTTTATTTGGCCAGCATAGAAAAAAAAGAACAAATGCTGGGGAATAAAATCGCCAGCGAACCGGAGATTATAAAACTGACTCATTCCGTCGCGCCGGGAGAAAAAATAAAATTTAATCTTACTTTGAAACCGCCTGCCGCAGGAACAAAAATAGAAAAAATTTATTTACTTTTTTGGGGAAATAAAGCTTGGCTGCCGTCCACCGAAGGAAAAATTTTAATGAATGTCAGAAGAGACAATTATGCCGCGGCAATGAGTTTTTCCAATTTGCCGGAAAAAATTTGGGCGAAGGACATTATTCCCGGACAAATTAAATTTAAAAATGTCGGCTTAAAGTCTTGGATTGTGGATAAATTAAAATTAAAGATTTTTGACAGCGGCTATAAGTCGTCTCTCTTTAAAAATTTCGATTGGCCGGATAAAGACGGCAGTTTTAAAGCAATTTCTGATTTAAAAGAAATCAAGCCGGATGAAGAAATAACTTTTAATTTTAATTTAAAAGCGCCGACTTTGCCGTGGCTGTTTAAAAATATTTTTAAATTAGAGATAGAAGGAGTAGAAAAAATGGTGGACGCGGAGGCGGAAAATTTTATTCAAGTGGAACCGGATTTAAAAGCGGGATTAACCACCCATTCCTTTCCACACGCGATGCTTAATGTTTGGCGGCCATCGGTGATGCTGAAATTCAAGAACACAGGCAGAAAAGCGTGGGATAAAAATTTAATTTTGAAGTCTTTCAGCAGTGATAATAAAACCAGCCCTTTTTATCATTCTTCTTGGGAAAGTTCCATGATAATAGAGAAATTAGACGGAAAAGTGGAGCCCGGGCAAGAAGTCACTTTTATTTTTAAATTAAAAGCGCCCAGCAAGGCGAATCTTTATCAGCATAAATTCAGCTTATTCCAAGGCAATGAAAGAGTTTATATTAATGAAAAACCGGAATTGATATTTTCTACCCGCGTTGACTCGGCTCAATAGAAGTTATAAGTTATTAGTTGTAAGTTATGAGTTGCCCCCGGTGGGGTGCGAGAGTGGTTTAATCGGGCGGTCTCGAAAACCGCTGTCGCCTCATCGGCGACCGCAGGTTCAAATCCTGCCCCCACCGCCAATTTTCAGAATTATAATTTAAAAGCCAAAGCGATTAAGCTTTGGCTTTTTTGATTTATTTAACAATGGTCGGGCATAAGAAGCATGGTTTGCGCAGGTCGCGGTCGTAAACAGGATGATGGTCATTAACTCCCTTTCTACAATGTTTATTTTTCGCTTTTTTTCTTTTAAGAGCCTTTTTGATTTCTTTTTCAAGATTTTTTTCTTGAAAGGCAATAACCATTCCATGCGAGTTATCAACAAATTTTTTAACCATTTTGCCAATTTTTCTTCGGCTCATTATCTTCCTCCTTCTTAATATTTGTAAATGAACATTTTTGATATTTATTGCAATTGAATTTAATTACAGGTAATATTAATTTATTATCACAGTATTGTCAATGATTCGCGTTTCAGGCGAATTTAAAATAAAATTTAGCATTTAATTAGTTAAAAATGAAAAAAGATAAATTTAAAAAAATTTTAAAAGAAATATTGTCTTCGGCGGGAATAAAAATCAATGGTCGCAATCCTTGGGACATAAAAGTTCGTCACGAAAAATTTTATCAAAGAGTTTTAGTTCAGGGCTCTCTCGGCCTTGGCGAATCTTATATGGATAAATGGTGGGATTGCCAGAAAATTGACCAATTGTTTGAACGGATTTTTATTTTTCAATTGGAAGATAAAATTAAAAAAAATTGGGCGTTGATTTTTGAACTTTTAATAGCGAAGATTTTTAACAGGCAATCAAAAAAGAGAGCGTTTCAAGTCGGGGAGAAGCATTATAATTTAGGCAACGAGCTCTATGAAAATATGCTTGATAAGCGGATGGTTTATACTTGCGCTTACTGGAAAGAGGCGCGTAATCTTGACCATGCCCAGGAAAATAAATTAGATTTAGTCTGCCGCAAATTAGGATTGCGAGAAGGAATGAAAATACTTGATATCGGCTGCGGTTGGGGGAGTTTTGCCAAATATGCCGCGGAAAAATACAAAGTTGAAGTAGTCGGGGTTACCGTCTCCGAGGAGCAAGTAAAACTCGGAAAAAAATTATGCCGAGGATTGCCGGTGGAAATCAGGCTACAAGATTACAGGGATATAAATGATAAGTTTGACCACGTTGTTTCTTTGGGCATGTTTGAGCATGTTGGTTGTAAAAATTACCGGATATATATGGAAGTTGTCGAGCGATGCTTAAAGGACGAGGGATTGTTTTTATTGCATACCATTGGCGGGAACAAATCAAGAAATTTTGGCGAGGCATGGGTGGATAAATACATTTTTCCCAATTCAATGCTGCCTTCAATCAAGCAGATAGGATTATCAACCGAAGGATTGTTTGTGATGGAAGATTGGCATAATTTTAGCGCTGATTACGACAAAACATTAATGGCTTGGTATGAAAATTTTGATAAAAATTGGCATAAGATAAAATCAAATTACGACGAAAGATTTTGCAGGATGTGGAAATATTATTTATTGATAAGCGCCGGTGCGTTCCGTTCAAGGAATAATCAGTTATGGCAAATTGTTTTTTCCAAGAAAGGCGTTAGAGGAGGATATAAATCTATACGTTAATTTAGAGCGGTTGTTTAAATTAAAAGTATTGTGTTATAATAAAAGAAAATATTTTTTTATGAAAAGTATAAAATTCAAAATTATCTTTTTAGGTTTGGTAACGATAATGTTTTTAACTTCTGGTTTTGGCTGTAAATGGACCGAAAGCAGAATTAAGCAAACCTTGAAGCCGGTTAATTTGGTTATTTGGCGGGTTTGGGACGACGAGGATACTTTTAATGATATTCTGACCGCTTATAAACAAATTCACCCCAATGTTACTTTTACTTATAAAAATCTTCGTTATGAAGAATATGAAAATGAGCTTTTAAAAGCCTGGGCTAAAGACGAGGGTCCTGATATTTTTTCTATTCCCAATGCTTGGCTTAGAAAATATCAGGATTATATTGTTCCTTTGCCGGAAAAAATCACTCTTTCTTATAAAGAAACCTCTGGTTTTTTAAAAAAAGAAGTAAAGATTACGCAAAAAACTAAAAAAAGCCTATCTTTAAAAGATTTAAAAAGTAATTTTATAGACGTGGTTTATGATGACGCGGTTATTAGCGATAAAATTTATGGTTTGCCGTTAAGCGTAGATACTTTGGCTTTATTTTATAATCGCGACCTTTTAAATCAAGCTCAAATTTCCGAAGCGCCGCAGAATTGGAATCAATTTATTGAAGCGATAAAAAAATTAACCGTCCAAGATTATTTAGGCAATATAATTCAATCCGGCGCCGCTTTAGGAACAGCGAGCAATGTAAACAGAAACGTTGATATTTTATCTTGCCTGATGTTGCAAACTGGAACAAAAATGGAAGACGGAAATAAAGTTGTTTTTGATAAGCATTCTGAAATATATAAAGATTATTTTCCCGGCGAAAGAGCTTTGGAATTTTATACCGATTTTGCCAATCCGAGCAAAGAAACATATACTTGGAATGAAAAAATGCCTGATTCTTTGCAAGCTTTTATTGAAGGGAAAACAGCTTTTTTCTTTGGCTATTCTTATCATCTTCTCCAAATCCAACAACAAGCGCCTAAGTTGAATTTTGACGTAACATTAATGCCTCAAATTGAAAGCAGTGGCTACAAAGTAAATTATGCCAATTATTGGATAGAAACTGCCGCGAAAAAAACAAAATTTTCTAATGAGGCTTGGGATTTCATCCAGTTCGCGGCTTCGCAAGAGCAAGCGGACAAATTTCTTAGCCGCGCCAAAAAGCCGACCGCTTTAAGAAGTTTAATTGAAAAGCAATCAGAAGATTTTGATTTAATGTCTTTTGCCAAACAGTTGCTTTCCGCTAAAAGCTGGTATCATGGCAAAGATTTTAACGCCGTGGAAGAAATTTTTAAAGAAATGATTAATCAAACTCTCAAGGGAGAATTATCCGTGAAAGATATAGTTAAATTGGGAGTGCAAAAGGTTAATCAAACATACAAATAACCCATAACTGACAACTTACAACTTACAACTAAAATGACAAAAAAACTAAAAAATAAAAAAATTAAAATTATTTACTTTACTTTAAGTTTCTTATTATTTACTTTTTTATTTTTTAGCGCCGCGCCTATTTTTGCCCAGGAGCCGCAAGGAATTTTTTCCGACGTGCCTTGTTTTAGGCCGGCCGGGGAGTGCGTTAGCGCGCCCGGCGAACCTTCGCCATGCGAATGCGGTTTATGCGATTTTCTTTACGTTCTCCTTAAAGTCGCTAATTGGGGTTTAAACGGCATTGGCGCCTTAGCTTTGCTTTTTTTTGTCTTCGGCGGCCTTGTCTGGCTCACTTCCGCCGGCGATAAAAATCGCGTGGCCGCCGGCAAGAAAATTTTGACAGGAACCGCGCTAGGGATTATAATAATTTTAAGCGCTTATCTGGTTATAAATTTTACTATTTCCACTTTGACCGGAAAACCGGGACAATTTTATATTAAAAGCGACCAATTAAAAGAATGGTATAATGTCTGTGAAATTAAACCAAATCAATAAAAATTTTCTAAAAAAAATTATTTCTTTAATTTTAATAATTATCTTTTTTAATTTGTTTCTTATTCAAATTGACGCCCAGGAAACCCTGCCAAATCCCATTGGCACGACGGATATTAAAGAATTAATTGCTAGAATTATTACTACTATTTTAGGATTGACCGGCGCGATTGCTTTGGTTTTGTTTGTTTATGGCGGGTTGGTTTGGATGACTTCCGGCGGCAGTTCGGAAAAGATAAAAGAGGGAAAAAATATTTTAGTTTGGGCAATATTGGGATTAGTGGTGATTTTTACCAGTTATATTATTCTTAATTTTGTTTTTGAAACTTTAGAAAAGGTGACAAAATAAATAATAATTTGCGCGAATTCACATTGAATTTATAGAATGTTGCAATTTTTATGAGAGGGGGTGAAAAAAAATGACAAAAAAATATTTATTAGCTGGAATTTTAAGCTTAAGTTTAATGGTTGTGTTAGCTGTGCCCGTGTTAGTCGGAGCCCAGGATATCGTTGATTGGGATAAAGTGGACGTTGGCTTGAGTAGAAGAGATTTAATTGAGGTAGTTAACGCTGTGATTAGAATTGTTTTAAGCTTTTTGGGAATAATCGCGGTGGTGATTATTTTGATTGGCGGATTTAATTGGATGACTTCCGGCGGCAGTCAAGAGAAGATAGATGGGGCGAGAAAGGCAATAAGCGCGGGCGCGATAGGCTTGGTAATCATATTTACGGCTTACGCGATTGCTTACTTTGTTATTGAACAATTGGCCAGTGTAACCGCTGAATAAAATTAATTTATGAAGAAATTTTTATCTTTTTGGCTGTATAAAGTATTTTTAATTATACTTTTTACGGGTTTAATTTTGCCGGTTTTCGCGGCTGATGACCATGGTTTGACGGATATGGCGGAAAAAACAGGATTATATACTTCAAGGACTGATGTATATCTTTTGGTGAGCCAGATAATAAATTTGATTTTGAGTTTTTTGGGTTTAATAACTGTCATTATAATATTTGTGGCAGGTTTTCAGTGGCTCACTTCCGGCGGAAATTCCGAAACAATTCAAAAGGCCAAAGGGAATATTACCAATGCCGTAATAGGACTGATAATCATTTTATCCGCTTTAAGTATCAGTATTTTTATAACCGATCAGATAAAAATAGCCACCGGAGTGGAAGGTTCGCGAGGCGGCAGAGGAATATTGCAGCAATAAATAAAATTTGTTTTCATAAAAAAATACTCCAACTTTGTTAAGTCGGAGTATTTTATTTTTTTTATCTTCTCTTATAGAATATATCTCCAGTCGCATATAATGCCGTTGTGAATAATGCCCCCCTTTTTATTTTTAATAATTTTTTTATCAATATATAGTTTTTTTCTATGGCCGTCGCCCCCATAATATTCAGAATAAAAGTATACTTCTACCTCAGAATTTTCTTTAGGTAAAAGTATTTTAGCGATTTGATACTTTCCCGCTTTAACTTTGTATTCCCCGCCGAAAGAAGTTCTGACTTTGATGGTATAATTCCACGGGTTAACGATTACACCAATCAGACAATCCACTTCTTTAGAGGCACTAGAGGCGCTGATTTCTCCATTTTTTGTCATCCTCATAATAGCGTCAGCCGAAGCCACGTCTATCGGGTCTTCAGTCCCAAGCCCTCTTCTTAAATATTCTGTTTCTATTGAGCCGTCCGGCGAGCTTTTCATTTTTAGCGTGCTGGAACAACCAGTAACAATCAATAAAAAAACCAAAAGAAAGACAATTTTACTTTTCATTTTTTCACCTCCTTAATTTTTGATTTTGAAGAACATTTTTTAATTAAAATAATAACAGAAATTTATATTTTTGTCAAATATTATCCCTTGGCCAAGACCAAGCCCCAAACATTTTTAAAACCCGCTTTTTTAAGAATTTTAGCCGCTTCCCTTAAAGTGGAGCCAGTCGTGGTTACATCGTCAATTAAGATAATTTTTTTATAAAGCGTTTCTTGAGGAAGCGAGAATGAGATGGAAAAAATATTTTTTACATTTTTTTGCCGTTCTTTTCTTTTTAATTTGGTTTGCGGTTTAGTATTTTTTATTCGTTTCAAAATTCCGGCCGCCGTTTTTATTTTAAAAAAAGTTCCAATTTCTTCGGCTAAAAGTTCGCTTTGGTTAAAACCGCGCCAGCTAAAGCGTTTTTTATGCAAGGGAATCGGAACGATTAAAAAATCGTCTTTTTCGGATAAATCAAATTGTCGCAAAAAATTGATTAAAATTTTCCCCAATGGTCTTGATAGGTCAAAAGCAAAATTATATTTAAAAATTTTGATTGATTTGTTTAATAAAATATTTTCATAAGAAGAAGCGATTAAAATGCCGTCTAATTCACAGGATGAAGTTTTTGAATTACTGAAAGAATTAAAAAAATCCCCAGCTTGAGGAAAGAAAAATTTTTGGTTGACAGGGATGTTATTCAAGCATTTTTCACACAACCAGACATCCGCCTTGCCGCATCCTATACAGGAAATGGGGAATAATAAGTCTAAAAAATATTTTTTTATATTTTGAAGTTTTTTTATTATCAAATTAATTTTTTATCATTTTTCTTAAAGCATTCACCCTTTCTTCAATCGGCGGGTGAGTGGAGAAAAGTTTTGTCAGCCATGACTTTTTTTTGCCGAAAGGACTGGCGATATATAAATGCGCGGTCGCGTTAGAAGCTTTTTGAACAGGAGGAGATTGGGAAATTTTTTCCAACGCTCTTGCCAATCCCTCGGGATAACGGGTTAAAAGGGCGGCGTCGGCGTCGGCTAAAAATTCTCTTTTGCGGGAAATAGTTAATTGGATAATTTGGGCGATTAAAGGGGAAAGAATCGCCAGAATTAAACCGATTATTAAGAAGATGGCCATAATTTGTCCGCCCTCCTTGCCGCGCCTTCTGTTTCCGCCCCAAAGAAAACTTCTCATCATCCAATCGGAAAGGAGTACGATAACGCCGGCTAAAACCGCCGTAATGGTCATTAATTTAATATCAAAATTTTTTATATGGGAAAGTTCGTGGCTGATTACGCCCTCCAATTCTTCATTTTCTAATTTTTCCACGATGCCGGTGGTTAAGGCGATTGAACTGCGCCGAGGGTCTCGGCCGCAGGCAAAAGCATTCATTGCTTGGTCGGGAATAAGATAAATTTTAGGCGCGGGTAAGCCGGCGGCAATGCATAAATTTTCTACTAAGCGATAAACATATGGATTTTCTTCTTTTTTTATTGGCTTGGCGCCGCTGACCGACAAAGCTATTTTATCCCCTTTATAATAGCTAACCAAAGCCATCATTAAAGAAATAACTATTGCCATTATCAAGCCGCCATAGCCATAACCGGTTATTTTGCCGAAAATCCATCCCAAGAGCAGGATAAAAAGAATAAAAAAGAAAATGAGGAAAAAAGATTTTCTTTTATTGGAAGTAATTTGGGAATACATAGGAGTAATTGCTTATTGCTAATTGAATAAAATTAAAAAAATATAACTAACTATTAACAATTATCAATAATAATATATATTTATTTTAATTCTATTGTGGTATAATGTTATTGTCAATCCCGCACCTTTTAAGCACTAAGCTATGCATTGGGTTTATTATCAAAAGTAAAAAGAATAATTTATTATATATTGGCAGCACTCTTAATTTAGAAAAAAGATTTAAAGAGTTTTGTAACCATCTCAAAGAACATAATGAAGGGAAATCATTGTCAACTAAAAAATATAAACCTTGGGTTTTAGTTTATGCCGAATGTTATTTTTTAAAAGAAGATGCTTTATCTCGTGAACGAAATCTAAAATATTTTGGAAAAATTTACGCCCAACTTAAAAGAAGAATAAAAAATAGCATTCAGGGTGCTTAAGAGGTGCGGGATCAATAACTTTATGCTATAATATTTATATATGAGTATTTTATCGTTTAAAGAAAAAAGTTATTTAGGAGTTGATTTAGGAAGGGGAAGTATTAAAGTAGTGGAAATGAAAAATGAAAAAGGCAAACCGCAGCTTGTAACTTATGGTTATATAGAAAAAGGAATTGATTTTATTAAAGACGACTCTGAAGATAAAATAAAGCAAGCAGCTTTTTACTTGAAAGAAGTTTGCCAAAAATCTCGTGTCGCCACTTCGCAAGTTATCGCTTCTTTGCCGGGATTTTCTGTTTTTAGCGCCGTGATTAATTTGCCTGTTATGCCGCATAAAGAATTAGTTTCCGCCATTTATTGGGAGGCTAAAAAGTTTATTCCCTTGCCCATAGAAGAAGTGGTTTTGGATTGGAAAATATTAGAAAATTTAGATAGCCATGACGTTCAAAAAAATGGGAATAATAAAAAAAATTTTAAAATTTTATTAACCGCCGCTTCTCGGAAATTAGTTAAAAAATATTTAGAATTATTTAAATTAGCTAATCTGGAATTAATGAGCTTGGAAACAGAGGTTTTTGCCTTGACCCGTTCTCTGATCGGGTACGACCCTTCCACGATTATGATTTGCGATATCGGAGCCAAAGTTTCCGATGTGATTATAGTTGAAAATAGCATTCCTGTTTTAAATAGAAGTTTCAACATCGGCGGAGAATCCATCACAAAAACTATCGCTTCAAATTTAAATATTGATTTTAAAAGAGCGGAACAATTCAAGGTTGATATTGGATTAAACAGCCAGGGCGACGGAGTAATTCCGAAAGTAATAGAAGATATTTTAACATCAATAATTAATGAGATTAATTATACGATAGAGCTTTATCAGAGCCAGGGCGCGAAAAAGATAGAAAAGATAATTTTAACCGGCGGTTCCGCTTTTTTGCCCAATTTATCTTCTTATTTTTCCGAAATTACTAATTTAAAAACATTAATAGGCGATCCTTGGTCAAGGGTGATTTATCCGTTAGAATTAAAACCGGTCTTAGAAGAATTAGGTCCAAGATTAGCGGTGGCTATTGGTTTAGCGATGAGGGAAGTAGTGTAAATGTCTAATAATCATTAGGATTTAGGATTTAATATTATTTTTATGTCCAAAAAAGACATTAATTTATTACCCGAAGATCTTCGGGGGAGAATAAAAATTAATACACCCAAAATAAAAATTGAGAAAAGTTTTGAATTGAACGACCCTCAAAAGTCAGAAAAGTTTAAGAATGATAAAATTGAACTTAAAAAAACTTCTCCCACCCCTATTTTTACTGAAATCAAAGAAGTTGAAGATATCGCCCCGCTGCCTGGAAAAGAGAGCAGTCGTGAAGAAAAAACAGAAAAGAAAAAAGAATTTTCTTCTGAAAATGATTTAAAATATCCGGAAGAGAAAACAGAAAATAAAGGCGAAAGCGGCAAAAAAGGAGTTTTAATTATTTCTAAAAAAAAGCCAAATATTTTTTCTAAATTAAGGCTCATTTTTTCTAAATTTGAAAAAGAAAATTTTTCTTTCAAGAAATTATTTGATTTAACAAAGAAAAAGGATAAGCGCCACTTCCATTTAGATGTCAATTTAATTTTTAAAGAAAACGAGTTTTTAAAATCAAAAGAAAAAGAAATATTAGTCAAGATTTATTTAGAAATTATCGCAAGTTTATTTATAGTTTTTATTTTTTATTTTTATTTAATTTTTTTAGAATGGAAAATAGGAGACGAAGGCAAAAAAACCGAAGGAGAAATATTAAAAATAGAAGCTCAGATAAATAATTTTAAAAAAGAGGAAAAAGATTTGCTTAGCATCCAAGAAAAATTTTTATACGTTAAAGACTTATTTGAAAAACATATTTATTGGACGAAATTTTTTGATTTTTTAGAAAAATACACCCTTTCCGATGTTTATTACAGTAAATTTGAATATTCTTTAGACAATCCACTTGAATTATCCGGCATCGCCAAGAACTCGGAAACTTTAGCGCGCCAAGTCATTTCTCTCCGCAACGCCTCTGATTTTATAGAAAAATTAGAAATAAAACAAATTGACATATTAAAAGAAAAAGAAGTTTCTTTTGTGTTAAATATAATTTTAGCGCCTGATATTTTTTTAATTAAAGATTAAAATGGAAATAAAAAATAAATTTAAAAATTTTTTAGTTGCTAATTTTGGCTTATTTAGTTTTATTATCCCTTTGGTTCTTTTATCTTTCAGCTATTTTTATTTATTAGCGCCAAAATATGCTTATTTAAAAGAGATAGGCGGTTTGACTTTGCAATCTTTAAAGGAAGCAGTTTTAACTAAAGGCGAATATTTATCAAATTTAAAAGAATTAAAAGAAGTTTATAATCGCTTGAGCGATGACGAAAAAGAGAGATTAAAACAAATTCTTCCTAAAAATAAAGATATTACGAATTTATTCATTCATTTTGAAAACTTGGTTGAGAAAAACGGGCTGGAGTTAGGCGGGATAAATTTTACTGACTTAAAGTCGGAGGGAAAGATCAAAATTTTAAATATTAAATTGTCTTTAAAAGGCGGCAATTATCAAATTTTTAAGAAATTTTTACAAAATTTGGAAAAAGACGTGAAAATATTAGATGTCAATTCGGTTAATTTTTCTGTAGACGGCTATGATTTAAGCATCAATACTTATTATTTGGAAGATTCTTCCGGGCAATAATTTGATTAATAAGATAAATAATTTAGAATGTCTATTCAACAAGTAATTAATAAAAAGAGACAAAAGATGGAAATAACGGCTTTAGTCGTTCTTTTGGTTGTAATTATTTTTTTTGTTTATAAAAATTTTTTAGAAAAAAATTTTGTTTATGAAAAAGCGGAAAAAATAGGATTTATTGAATCGCCGCAAACAGAGCTCTATCCGCCTTTTTCAATCAAGATTTCAGATGTTTTGAACAACTCTAAATTTAATAGCCTAAAAGTTTTTAGCCGGCTGATAGAAGATTCGGGTTTAGCCGGCAACCCGAACCCTTTCGTGCCTTTTAAATAGCAATATTATTTATGATTAAAAGAGATTATCAAAATAAATTACTCAGTATTTTTTTGGAAGAAGGATTGCTTTCACCAGATCAAATAAATGAATTAAAGAAAGAATCTTTAAAAACCAAACAAAGCATCGAGGATTTAATTAAAACTAAAAAATTAATAAAAGAGGATGAATTATTAATGGCAAAAAGCAAATTTTTTAACCTTCCGACAGTGGATCTTTCTAGGGAAATTATTAAAAAAGATGTTTTGGAAATTATTCCCAAAGAATTAGCTGAAAATTATCAGATGATCGCTTTTGGTAAAATAGGAAATAAATTAAAGGTGGCAATTGAAGACCCTGATAATTTAAAAGCCAAAGAGGCAATAGAGTTTTTAGCGCGCAGTAAGGATTTAAAGGTAGAATATTATTTAGCCAGTAAAGAAGTATTATCCAATATTTTACAACGGCACGAAGAGTCAAAAAAAGAAATAGAAGAAGCTTTGTCAGTGGCCGAAGGCAAGGCAAAAGTTGTTTCAAGAACATCATTAAAGGAGAAAGGTTTTGAGGAAATAATAAAAGGCGCTCCCATTTCCAAAATAATAAGCGTAATTTTAAGGGACGCGGTGGAGGGGGGAGCTTCTGATGTGCATATTGAGCCAGAGGGAGAGGTAAGTCGGGTGAGATACAGGGTTGACGGAGTTTTGCGCGTGGTTCTTACCTTGCCTAAATATATACACAGTTCCCTTATTTCAAGAATTAAAGTTTTAGCTAATTTAAAATTAGATGAAACAAGAATTCCTCAAGATGGAAGAATCAGAGAAATATTTGATAACAAAATAATTGATTTTAGAGTTTCTACCTTTCCTTTATTGGATAATGAAAAAGCGGTAATGAGAATTTTAAAAACCGGGGAAGCTCTTACTTTGGAAGAGCTTGGTTTTTGGGGCAAGGGATTGCAAGTAATCGAAAGAAATATTCAGAGGCCTTCGGGATTGTTTTTGGTTACCGGGCCGACGGGCAGCGGGAAAACTACCAGCCTTTATTCTGTTTTAAATATACTTAATAAAGAAAGCATTAATATTATTACCTTGGAAGATCCAATAGAATATTATTTAGAAGGTGTTAATCAGTCGCAGGTAAGGCCGGAAATAGGATTTAATTTTGCTTCCGGCTTAAGGGCAATTTTGAGGCAAGACCCGAATGTCGTCATGGTGGGAGAAATCAGGGATTTTGAAACAGCGGAATTGGCTATTCACGCGGGTTTAACCGGTCATATCGTTCTTTCAACTTTGCACACCAATGATACTTTCGGGGCCGTTCCTCGTTTGATTGATATGAAAATAGAGCCATTTTTAATCGCTTCCACTTTAAATATAATAATCGCGCAAAGATTAGTAAGAAAAATTTGTCCTGATTGCAAAGAAGAAGATGTTTTGCCAAAGGGGGTAATAAAAGAAATTTACGCGGAAATAGAAAATATTCCTAATTTAGAAAAATATTTGCCTCAAAAAACAGAAAAAATGAAATTTTACAAAGGCAAGGGATGCTCTAATTGTCAAAATAGAGGGTATCAAGGAAGAATAGCGATTACCGAAGTATTGGATATAACAGACGAGATGAAAGAAATTATTACCAACGGCTGTAAAATAGATGAAGTAAAAAAAGAATTCAAAAATCAAGAAATGCTTTCTATGAAGCAAGACGGGATTATAAAAGCAATTAAAGGATTTACTTCTTTGGAAGAAATAATAACCGCGACAAGGACATAGAATAAGAAATTTCTAATGTTAAATTTCTAATTTCTAATAGAAGATATTAAAATTTAGGATTTTTAATTATGATATTCCAACATAGGTCTAAAAATAAAATAGGAGAAGATTTTGGCGGATTGGTAGAAGCCTCTTCCATAGATGAAGCAAGCGATCTTTTAAGAGACCGAGGTTTAGTGGTCATTTTTTTAAAAGAGCAAGAATCAGCGAAATTAGGGCAATTAAAAGTTTTTACCAAAATAAAAAGCAAAGATTTGGTGATTTTTTTTAGGCAATTGTCAGTAATGATTTCATCCGCTTTTCCTATAGTCCAAGCCTTGAGAATAGTCGGCAAACAAGTTGAAAATTCTAATTTGAAAATAATAATTTCTGAAATTGCCGATGAGGTTGAAGGAGGAAACAAACTTTCATCTTCTTTGGCCAAATATTCAAAGATTTTCAGTAATTTTTTTGTTAATATGATAAAAATAGGCGAAAGTTCCGGCAAATTAGATGAAATTCTTAATTATTTGGCTGACCAGCAGGAAAAAGATTATGAATTAATGAGTAAGGTAAAAGGAGCAATGACTTATCCAATTTTTGTTTTGTCGGCATCCGTAGTCTTGGGAATTTTTATGATGACTTTTATGATCCCAAGATTATCAGGCATTTTAGAGGAAACTGGCGCTACGCTTCCTTTGCCTACAAGGATGTTAATTGGGGTAAGTAATATATTTACTAATTATGGGATAATTCTTTTTATGCTCGTTTTATTTTTCTTTATTTTTTTCAGGCTTTATTTAAAAACCCCCCAAGGAAAATACCAATGGGATTATTTTAAGCTGAAAATTCCTGTTTTCGGAATCTTTTTTCAAAAAATTTGCTTAATCCGCTTTACGAGAAGTTTAAATACTTTAATTATCGGGGGCGTTCCTTTGACAAATAGTTTGGAAATAGTCAGCGAGGTGGTGGATAATAGCGTTTACAGAGATTTAATTAAAAAAACTATCAAAGAAGTGGAAGACGGCAATCCAATAGCCACTGTTTTTTTGCAAAACAAAACTATCCCCACGATGCTTTCGCAAATGTTGGACGCCGGGGAGCAAACAGGAAAATTAGATGTTGTCCTAAGCAAATTATCCAGTTTTTATGGGAGGGAAATAGATATTATGATTGATAATTTAATGACTCTTATTGAGCCGATTATTCTTATCGTGATGGGTATAGGCGTGGGCTTGATGGTGGCGGCGTTTATTTTGCCAATGTATAATTTAGCCGGCAGTTTTTGATTCATTTATTTTATTTTTTAGCTGTGGATAACTAAAAGGTTTTAAAATAATGTTTTTTATTGTATAATAAAGATAATAATTAATATTCGCGATAATAAGAATACATTAATTCGCGATCAAGGAGAGGGGGTGAAAAAAATAAATGAAAAGAAAAGGTTTTACGTTAATTGAGTTATTGGTGGTTATCGCTATCATTGGCTTGCTTTCCACTTTAGCAGTCACTGCTTTAGGCGGAGCAAGAAAGAAAGCGAGAGACGCCAGAAGATTGTCTGATATTAAGCAGATTCAAACAGCCTTGGAAATGTACGCGTCAGATTCAGGAACTTATCCGATCACGGCTGGCGGCATCACTTACACAGACATAGGTGTAACTGGAGGAAGTCTTGTCTGTTTGAGCAGCGGCGGTTTCGGAGCAACGGGTTGCGCGAATGCTTATATGGCAAAAATCCCCGCGGGTCCCAATACCAGTGAATATTATAAATATTCAGCAGCGGCAGCCAGCACTACTTATAATATCCGCTACACCTTAGAGCAAGCCGTAGGAGACATCACGGAAGGCATGCATTATGCCAATCCCGGAGGCGTTGCTAATCCATAATAACATTTAAGTCCTAGGCCTTAGGTGTTTTAATCCCCATTGTTCTCTATAAGCAATGGGGATTTGCTTTGTTTTTCCAAGATAGCATATAATTAAAATATGCGGGAAAGAATAGAAAAATATATTGAAATAATTTTAGAAGTTTTTTGGCTTCTAATTATTTTTTTGATTCCCATTTATTTTAACTGGTATCATAGTTATTCTGTTTTTGAGCTGGGCAAAATCGTTGTTTTCAGGGTCTTGGTTGAAATAATGCTTTTGTTTTTTTTGCTTAAAATTTTGTTTTTTAAATTAAAAACAAAGGTATATTTCAAAAAACTTTTACCATTTTTTGCCTTTTTTTTAGTTGTTTCTTTGGCTACTTTTTTCTCTTCGCATTTTTATATCAGCTTCTGGGGCTCTTTTTTTAGATATTTGGGGCTTTTTAGCTTATTCCATTATTTTATTTTTTTCTTAATTTTAGTTTTTTGTTTAAAAACAGAAGCGCAGATAAAAAGAATTATTTTAGCTGTTTTATTTTCTTCTTTGGTTGTTTGTTTATACGCTTGTTTGCAAATATTCGGATTAGACCTTTTTTCTTGGTCAGAAGAAGGTTTGCGCGCGACTTCTACTTTCGGCCAGCCGAATTTTTTAGGAAGTTTTTTAATTTTAGTTTTTCCTTTAACGATTGCCGGCTTTAAGTTTTGGCAATCTTCCCTAATGAGGCTTTTTTTGATTGTCAGCGGCTTGCTGCAAATTTTTGTTTTGATTTTTACTTTCAGCCGAAGTTCTTGGCTGGGTTTTCTGGGTGCTATTTTTTTTCTCCTCGCCTTTTATTTTTATTTGGCGGGAAAAAGAAAATCGCGCCTTTTAATTTATTTAATAATATTTTTAAGTTTATTGGCGTCAATTTTTTTAATTTCCAATAATTATTTAGTTAATTCAGACAATCTTTTTTTTAGCAGGATTGCCTCTGTTGTTGATTTTAACGCCCCGACGGCGAAAATAAGGTTATTGTATTGGAAAGCGGCCCCGCAAATTATAAAGGAATGGCCGGTTTTGGGATATGGGCCAGACACTCAAATTTTTCCTTTTGTTGAGCATTATTCGCCAGAAGCTTCTATTTATGAAGCGATAAATTCCCATCCGGACAGGGCGCATAATGAAATTTTGGATATTTTGATCACCACCGGCATTTTAGGTTTAATAAGCTATCTTTTTTTGATTGGCGGTATTTTTTATCAAGGCTTGAAGAAAAAATCGTTTTTTGCCGCGATTCTGCTTTCTGCTCTTTTTGGACATTTTATCGCCAACCAATTTGGCTTTTTTACCATCGCGGATTTGCTTTATTTCTGGTTGATTTTAGCTTTGATTACGATTATAGTTAATAAAGATAATCAAGAGAAAGAATACCGATTGAATTTTAGTTTAATTTCCAAATTATTGATTTTATCCGCTTTTTTGGGCGCTTCTTTTATTTTAATTAAGTATAAAAATATAAATTTACTGATTGCGGATTATCATTTTTATCAAAGCAGAAAAGAGGTTAGAGACAAGGAATTAGTAAAACTTTTAGACCGATATGAAGAAATATATAAATATAATTTTTACGAATCTTATTATTACCGCCAGGAAGCGGAAGATGTTTTAAATTTAACGGCTAAATTTAAAGACAAGAATTTAAAAAAAGACATTTTAGAAATTGTTTTTAAAAATTTTAATGATATACCCGAAGATACGCAAGCAATTGAGTTTTTGCTTTTAAAAGGGCAATTATTATCTGCCTATGGAGAAATAGAGCCGGCTAAATTTGAGGAAGCGGAAGAAGTGTTTTTAAAGCTTTCGCAAACAGCGCCGCGAATGGCGGTCATTTACAATGATTGGGGAAGGATGTATTTATTGAAAAAAGATTATGAAAAAGCGATAGAAAAGCTGGAAAAAGCATTAATTTTATACCCGATAAATCATCCTGACATAGATTGCTGCAACCGCAGGTCGCAGATTGAAAAAGAAATGAGCGTGGTTTATCATAATTTAGGCGATGTTTATTTTTTTCAGAAAGATTACCAAAAAGCGATAGAAAATTATGAATCAGGGCTTAAATTACAACCTCTTGAACCTTTATTTCATAAAAAACTGGCCGACGTTTATTATTTGGAAGGAAATTTAGAGCAAGCAATCAAAGAAAATTTGAACGGTTTGAGATTGGAGCCGAAAAATAAAGATTGGTATGAAAATTTGATTTTGCTTTATCAAGAAAAAAAAGATTTAAAGAAAGTTAAAGAATACCAAGATAAAATTTCAAAGTTATGATTAGTTATCTTATAAATTTTTTAAAAGTAAAATTGCATAAATTAAAAAGGATGCTTTCTTTGCCGAGGGAATGGCTTGTTTTAGATATTGGGAGCGGCAATGGTCCTTTTCCGAGAGCGGACGTTTTGTGCGATAAATACATTGAAGATACGCAAAGGGTTGATAAATTAGTTATTGACCGGCCGTTTGTCATTGGGGACATAAACGCTTTGCCTTTTTTGGATAATAGTTTTGATTTTATATTTTGTTCGCATATATTGGAGCATACGGATAATCCGGAAATAGCCATAAAAGAACTTATGAGAGTGGGGAAAAGAGGATATATTGAAGCACCGACCGAATTCCAGGAAAAAATGCAAAGCACTTTTTCGCATAAATGGCTTATCAAAAAAGAGGGAGAAGCTCTCATTTTTTGGGAAAAAGAAAAAGAGATCTTTGATGAATGCCTTCAGAAAAATATTAGAAATTTAATAGATAAAAACGACAAAGCGTATTTAACTTTTTTTTATAGACATCATAATTTATTTAACATAGAGCATTATTGGGAAAAAGAAATAAAATTTAAAGTTTTGAGGCGAAATATTGACACAAAAGATGATATAAAAGAATCTGTATTTTCTCGCCAACAACTTCTGGCGCAGATAGATAAAAATAGCTCTAAAATTCCTTTTGGTTTTAGGCGTTTTTTAAAATTTATGATAAAAATTATTTTTACTAAAGGGAAAAATATTGATTTATTACAACTTTTAGCTTGCCCAAAGTGTAAAAATAAAATGAGTCTTTTAGAAAAAGACGTATTAGCATGCAGCTCTTGTGATAGTAAATTTTTAATTCATAAAAATATACCAATTATGCTAAAAGAATATATTTTATGACCGGTATCAGACTTTCTATAATAATCGTAAATTATAATACAGACACGCTTTTGAAAGATTGCTTGAATTCTATTTTTCAATATCCGCCGAAAAAGCAGTTTGAAATAATAGTTATAGACAATGGTTCCACGGATGATAGTGTTATAATGCTCGAAAAAGATTTCTCTAATATTCAATTGATAAAAAATAATTCTAATCTTGGGTTTGCCAAAGCAAATAATATAGGAATAAAATTAAGCCAAGGCGACTATGTTCTTCTTTTAAATAGCGATACCTTAATTTTGCCTGAATCCCTTAATAAAATAATAAATTATATGGACTCTCATTTGTCGGTGGGAATATTGGGTCCAAGATTGACAGGGTTGAATGGAGAAACTTTGCAGATGTCTTGGTGCGGAGCGCCCATTTCTTTAAGCGGGGAGATTGTTATAAAACTTTTTTCGCCAAAATATATTTCTAAATACAGGTTCGCGCGTTTTATAGTAGATTATATCCAAAGACGAGAAAGGAAAGTCATGCATATTGCGGGAGCTAGTATGATAATCAGAAAAAAAGTTTTTAAAGATATTGGCTTGCTTGATGAGAATTTTTTTCTTTTTTTCGAGGAACCTGATTTTTGTTGGCGAGCGCGAAAAAAATGTTGGGATGTAGTTTTTAATCCAGACATTAAAGTTATTCATAAATTAGGTTCATCAACGAAAAAATTGGGCAGTTCAGTTATGATACATTATAGAAAGAGTCAACTTTATTTTTACAAAAAACACCATTCAAAATATCAACAAAATTGCTTAAGATTATATTTACTGATTAAGTTTCACGCCTTAAAAATTTTACATCAAAAAAACGCGGAAATTTATAATCAACTAATTAAATTAGTGAAAGAGTCATAAAATAAAGCCAATTTATTTTTTTAAAGGAATTCAGCATCCAATGAGGTTTTGATAATAATATTATTTTTGGCGGAACGAGGCGCGTCAAAAAATGTATGAAAATTTTTGTAATAAGTTTATAATTAATAATAAAAAGAGCGGTTGTCAGATGTTGGCGACTGCGCGGGATATTTTAAAAAGCAATGAAAATAACAAGCGAGCAAATAAAAAAAATTAGAAAAATTAGTTTTGGAAAGAAATTGCCGTTAAATAGCAAGCTGTTGGAAATAGCGGATAATGTTGATAGCCATTTTTTTTTAAAAAATCCGGCGGGACAAAATATTTTTATATATTTAATTGAGTACGTGAAAAATTTTTCTGAATACTGGTTTGATAAAAATTTAGGCCAGCTAAAAATATTGGATTGGGGATGCGGCAAGGGACAAGTTTCATTTCTCCTTAAAGAAAATGGCGCCAAGGCGGTTAGCTGCGACATAAAAATAGAGACAGATGATTCATCGTTTGGGCAAGAAACGCCAATTATAAAGAAAGCCGGCATTGAAGTAATTCCATTAAAACATGAATATGTTCTGCCTTTTCAGCGCGAGGAATTTGATGTCGTATTAAGTTTCGGGGTTTTGGAACATACTTCCAATGATCTCGAGTCATTGAAAGAAATTAATAGAATTTTGAAGCCCTCGGGATTGTTTTTCTGTTTCAATCTCCCTTATTTTTTATCATGGACGCAAAGATTATCGCATCTTTTGGGTAATTTTTATCATCATAGATTATATAGTAAAAAATTAACCAAAAATCTTCTTAATAAAAGCGGTTTTAATTTAATTGATATATGGCGCAGGCAGCTTTTTCCTAAAAACACGGTAAAATATCCCGAATATCATCTATTTGAGAGTTTAGATCAATTTTTAACCAATTATACTTTCTTAAAATATTTTGCCACGAATATAGAATTTGTGGCTGAAAAAAGATATTTTTAAAAAATGATTTTTATAATTTTTATTTTTGGTTTAATGGCGGGCAGTTTTATCAACTGTATCCTTTATCGCCTTGAACAGAACCAGTCTTTTATTAAAGGCCGTTCTTATTGCCCTCATTGCAAGCATCAATTGGGTTTTTGGGATTTGATTCCGATTTTCAGCTTTATTTTTTTAAAAGCCAAATGCCGCTATTGCCAGAAAAAAATTTCCTGGCAATATCCCTTAATAGAAATTATTACCGGCATAATTTTTATTTTTGTTTATTTAGAGACTAAAGTCTCTATTCCTTTTATAGGCGAGATGATTATATCCAAGGGAATAGAGGCTTTAGCCTCTTTTAATTATTTAATTTTATTCCGGAATTTATTTTTTAGCGCGGTTTTGATTATAATTTTTGTTTATGACCTAAAACATCAGCTTGTTTCTGAGAAAATTGTTATTCCGGCAATAATTATTGCCTTGACATTTAATTTTTTTATGAAAATCAGCCCCATAGGAATCCCTGCGGGATCTTACGGGGTGAACTGGCTTGATTTGCTTTTAGGAGTTATAATAGGAAGTAGTTTCTTTTTATCGCAATATTTAATTTCCAAAGGCAGATGGATCGGTTTTGGCGATGTTTATCTCGGTTTTATGATGGGCGCGATGCTTGGCTGGCAAAAAGTGATTTTGGCGATTATTTTAGCTTATTTTATTGGCGCGATGATCGCTGTAATTTTAATTATTCTTAAAAAAGAATCTTGGAAAAGCAAAATTGCCCTAGGCCCATTTCTGATGATAGGAACATTTATCGCCTTGCTGTATGGAAATAAAATTTTAGAATGGTATTTGGGATAAAATTTAAATTTTATTTATCATTTGTTTTTAATAATTAAACATAGTCTTAAATTTGAAAATAGAAAAATAACATGGAGCAAGATATCAACATCGCAATAAAAAAAGGCTTCACTTTGATTGAATTAATAGTAACAATATCTATTATGACCCTTTTGATTACTTTGTCGATGGCTAATTATAAAGAAGAGGGAGTTAAAAATGATGTAAATTTTCAAGCTCAAAAATTTTCCGGCGTCTTGAAAGAAGCGCAAATAATGGCTTTAACGGGAGAAAAAGTGGATGGTTCGCGTCCCGCAAGTTATGGGGTTTATATTTTAGATTTTAATACATATATACTTTTCGCCGATAAAGACGGCAGTTATAGCAGAAATGTTGGCGATAAAGACATTAAATCATTTGATTTGCCAAGAGGCGTCAATATTGATTCCATTGGAGAGGACGCGGTTTTTATACCGCCAAGCGCGGATATTTATATCGGCCCGGCATTAACAACCCATACTTTTAAATTTAATTTTAATGCTCGATGCCGAATGGTTTATATTAATTCTATAAGCGGAAGAATTGACATAGAAAATTGCCCATAAATAATTGGTTTATAATTTTTAAATATTGTGTTAAAATTTATAAAGATATGTTTGCTTTTAAAAAAGCTCAAACCTTAATAGAAGTTATCACAGTTTTGGGAATTATTACTATGGCCTTAGTGGCTATTTTATCATTAGGCGCGGCGAGTATTAATTTCAGCGGGCAAAGCAAAGAAGAGGTAATCGCCAGTAATTTAGCAAGAGAAGGGATAGAAATATTAAGAAGTTTTAGGGACGATAATTGGCTTATTAATGAAGATGCTTTTAAAAATTTGGATGATGGGTATTGGGTAATTAATTATAATGATCCAGGGTTGGAAGATTTAGCGGATTCAAACGATATAAGCGCTTGTGCTAACTGCCAGCTTTATTTTAAAGAAGGTTTTTATAATCATGATTCCGAGGGTGTGATTACTCCTTATAAGCGCCTTATTAATATTATTACTAACGGAGATGGCAAAAAAGTGATTTCTCGAGTTTCATGGATCGCGAAAAATCAAACCAAAAATTTTAGCTTGGAGACTTATTTAACTGATTGGCGATGAATAAAAAAATGGGAAATCATAATTCAAAAGGTTTTACTTTGGTTGAAATGTTAATTTCAGCCGCTATTTTAGCAATCATCATTGTTAGCGCTTGCGGCATTTATTTGTCTACCGTTGGTTCGCAAAAGAAAGTAGGGCGAATGATTAATATTTTGCAAGACGCGCAATTTGTAATGGAAAGCATGGTAAAAAGAATAAGGTCGCTGGAAATTGATTACAGCTATACTTATAATTTTGACGGAGATACGGGGATTAACGGCGATGAAGCGGAATTGGCCCTTAAAGACATGTCCAACCCTTTATTTCATTTATATTACAGGTTAAATGGGACAAAGCTGGAACAAAATAATGGCAGCGGCTGGCTACCGGTCACGATGTCAACTATAGAAATTAATTCTTTAAAGTTTTATATTAATCCCGTAACTGATCCTTTTCGGCACAGCAGTCCGGGCAGCAAACAGCCAAGAGTTACTATTGTGATAACGATGAAGCCATTACAGGGCGAAGATTGGCTGGTTTTACAGCAGACTATTCCGCAGAGATTCACCCAAAAAAAATAATAATTTAAAAATGGAATTTAATAATTTAAAAATTCAACAAAAAGCATTTTCTTTATTAATGGCGATTTTGATATTAAGCATCATGCTAACAGCTGTTTTGATAGTCAGCGATATGATGCTTCGCCAAGGGAAAATAATGAAAAATATTACTACTTCGGAAAGAGCGTATCTTGCCGCCGAAGCAGGCGCGGAAAGAACTTTATATGAAATAAATAAAGCAAGGCAGAAGAATATAAACACCGAGCTTTCAGGATGCTGGTGCGGAGTTGATTGTAATAATTGTCAGATAAATTATTCTGATAGCAATGCCCTGTGGCAGGTTATAAGCATAGTAGAGGACAAAAAAACCGTCAGCGATCCTTTAGAAGTTAGCTTGGCCGAAGGAGAATCTTTTCAGTTAAATTTAGATATGGCGGGAGCGACTTATCCTGATAAGTCTGGAGATGATTTGGTTTTTGAAAGAATATCGGGGAGCGCGGGCGGGTTGATTGTTTTTAAAGAGAATAAAAGCACCGGGGAAGTTATCCAATATGGCCCTGATAATAGCACTCCTACGAGTACGGATTTAGACATTGCTAATTATTATTATATATTTAAAATTCGCAATCCTTTAGGTAGCGGCGAATTAATAAATTATCAAGTTAAGCCATTAGGCACTGAAAATTTAGCTGTCGGTGTAACCGCGATTATTTCTTCTGTTTATAAGGGAGTTGAGCGGAGAATTGAAACTAATAATTCAAAATGGCAGATTTACGGGCAATAGTTGGCCGCCTTTAAAATTTATTACTTTGAATTACGAAACACTTAAAACTAAACCGTCATTGCGAGCGAGCCAGCAAGTATGCGAAGCAGGAATTTCGTCAAAAGCGAAATTATTTAATAGGGCGAGCAATGACACCTTTGGAGCGTTTCGTAATTCAAGGTTATTAAGAAATTAAAATTAATTAATTTTATCAATATGCGCAAAAAAATTGTATTTTTGGCTGGCATCTTTCTTTTTACAGCCGTGATTTTAGGTTTGTTTTATTACTATGGTTTTTTAAATTTTTCCGGAAATGAAGCGCGGGCGGTTTCCACGGATAATACCATCGGCTGGGCCTGGAGCGAAAATATCGGCTGGATTTCTATGAATTGCTATAATGATTTTGATGGCAATGGTACTTTAGAAACTCATGCGAGCAATCCTAACTGTAGTAATTCTATCTATGGAGTAAATATTGATTTAATAAATGGACCGGTTACTGGTTATGCTTGGAGTAAAAATATCGGCTGGATTAGTTTTAATTCATTAGATTTAACTGGTTGTCCGGTTGGTACTTGCGAGGCAAGAGTTAATTTAGGAACTAAAGCGCTTTCCGGCTGGGCAAAAATTTTAAATTTAGGAGAAAATGGCTGGTTGAGGTTACAGGGGCCTGTGGTTGCGGCGCCTGCTAGTTATGCTTTGTGTCGGAATTGTATGGGAGGCAATTGCGATTTTTGTTATGAGTTAAGCGCTAATAGTGGAAGCGGAAAAATAGGAACCGCGTGTAGTTCTTGCGCTGGCACGCCTCCATCTTGTGGTAGTTGTAGTAATATTTATCAATACGGGGTTTCTGCTTTACCTTACTCAATTAAAGATTTGGGAAATAGATATGTTTTAGAGGGCTGGGCTTGGAACGGGGAAAAGGACGCGGCAGTTTCTGAAAAACCTATTGGCTGGATTCATTTTAATTATGCTTACGCGAATGAAAATCTTCCTTTTAGTTTTAATAGTTTTACTGCCACGCCTTCCCAAGTTCCCCCTCCCAGCGCTTGCATCAGCGCGGATTTAAGTTGGGAGCTCGCTTCCTGGTCTACTGGCTATGAAATAAAGAAAGCGGATAATAGCGGTTTAGGTTATAATGTTTCGCAAAATTGCGGCGCCTTGCCAGCCGGCGATTACTCCACGATTATTCCGGTTAATCTTTCAAATTGCAGCGCTATTAGCTGTTTATACCAAGATTCTACTTTAAGAGAAAATAGATATTATTGTTATAAAGTTTTTGCCCTTAATGACAGTGGTTTAATAGAAAATACCGATGGTCCTAAACAAGTGAAAACGCCTCTTTGCGCGCCTTCTAATTTAACTGCTATTGAGACAATTTGCGGCGAGATTACTTTAAACTGGAGTGATAAAGCCGAAGAGACTGGTTATAAAGTTTATCATAGTCTCGCGGATACGGATTCTACTTCCACGGCTACTTTAATTGCCACTTTAGGAGCGAATATTATCTCCTATAAAGATGAAGATATAATTCCGCGTAAGACTTATTATTATTTACTTACAGCTTTGACTAACACTGATGAATCCCCGCCTTCAAAAATTTCCGCCGAAACTCTTTGTTACAAAGGCGCGGAATGGGAAGAAAAATAATAAATATAATTATTTTTAAAAAACCTCCTCAAAAAGGAGGTTTTTTGTTATAATAAAAGAAAAATATGTTAAAGCAAGAAGCAAAACAACGAATAGAAAAATTAAAAAAAGAAATTAATCACCATCGCTATTTATATCATGTTTTAGACAAACAGGAGATCAGCGAGGCGGCTTTGGATTCTCTAAAACATGAACTTTATAAATTAGAGCAACAATACCCGGAATTTATCACTCCTGATTCACCAACTCAAAGAGTGGGCGGCCAGCCGTTAAAGGAATTTAAAAAAGTAGAGCATAAAATCAGGATGCTTTCTTTGCAGGATGTTTTTGACGAGCAAGAAATTGAAGATTGGCAAAAGAGAATTAAAAAATTAATTCCTAATGAAAAATTGGATTATTACGCGGAGGTAAAAATGGACGGCTTGGCCGTAAGCTTGATTTACAAAAAAGGAATTTTTTTTCAAGGCTCAACCAGAGGCAATGGAATTATCGGCGAAGATATCACTCAAAATCTTAAAGTGATTGAAGCCATACCCTTGAAATTAGAAACAGAAAATTTTTTTAAAGAAATGAAAAAAAACCTTCCGGAAGAAATAGAAATCAGGGGCGAAGTTTTTATGAGTAAAAAAAGTTTTGGAGAATTGAATAAAATTCAGAAAAAAAATAATCAGCCGCTTTTTGCCAATCCAAGAAATGCCGCCGCCGGCTCTTTAAGGCAATTGGATTCCAAAATTGTTCTTTCCCGTAAATTGGATTTTTACGCTTATGATTTGGTTGCTGATTTAAGCCAAAAGACGCATCAAGAAAGCCATCAATTGGCAAAGTTGCTCGGCGTTAAGGTAAATCCTGAAAGCAGATATTGCCGCGACTTAACGGATGTCGCGGAGTATTATCGTTATATCGGAAAAATAAGGCAAAATTTGCCATATTTGACAGATGGCATCGTGGTTAATGTTAATAATATTTTTCTCTTTAAAAAATTAGGCATCGTGGGAAAGGCGCCAAGAGCCGCTGTTGCCTTTAAATATCCCGCCGAGCAAGCAACCACCATCGTGGAGGATATTATCATTCAAATAGGCCGGACCGGCGCTTTGACTCCGGTGGCTATTTTAGAGCCGGTGAAAGTGGCCGGTTCCACGGTTTCCCGCGCCACTTTACATAATGAAGATGAAATTAATCGTTTGGGAATAAAAATAGGCGATAGCGTCATTGTCCAAAAAGCAGGCGACGTTATTCCTGATATCGTCAAAGTCTTGCTTAATTTAAGAACAGGCAAAGAAAAAAAATTCAAATTTCCCAGCCAATGTCCGGTTTGCGGCAGCGCGGTCATCAGAAAAAAAGGCGAAGTCGCCCATTATTGCGCTAATAAAAATTGTTTCGCCCAAAATAAAGAAAATCTTTATCATTTTGTTTCAAAAAGCGCTTTTGATATCAAACATTTGGGCCCGAAAATCATAGACAAACTTTTAGAAAATGGATTAATTGAAGACGCGGCGGATATTTTTAAATTAAAACGAGGCGACCTTGAGCCGATAGAAAGGTTCGCGGAAAAATCGGCTGTTAATTTGATAGAAGCGATTAATCAAAGCGGAAAAATTTCTTTGGCGCGTTTAATTTACGCTTTGGGTATCAGGCACATAGGCGAGGAAACAGCTATTGATTTGGCCGATTATTTCGGTTCTTTGGAAAAAATAAAAAACGCGGGCGAGGAAGAATTGAAATCAGTTCAAAGTGTCGGCGAGGTGATGGCGAAAAGCATTTATGAATGGTTTAGGGATAAAAAGAATTCGCGATTATTGGATAAATTATCAAGAGAGATAGAAATAGAAAATATAAAAGTTAAAAAATTAAAATTAAAAGGAAAAATTTTTGTTTTAACCGGCAACTTGCAAAGCATGACCCGCGAAGAAGCAAAAAATAAAATCAGAGATTTGGGCGGCGAGATTTCTTCTTCGGCGGGCAAAAACACTGATTTTGCGGTGGCAGGCGCGGAACCGGGTTCCAAATACGAGAAAGCGGAACGGCTTGGCGTAAAAATAATTGGCGAAAAAGAGTTTCTTGATATATTAAAGTAAAAAATACAGGATTTATTTATAGTAAGACAGACGAAATTTATCGCCAGAACTTCGATTTGGCTACGGACAAAATTAAGAATAAAAATAATAAAAATGCCGGTTTTTAACGGCATTTTTTGGGGAGTGGGAATTTTTTTAAGCAAAGGTCTTTTGCTGCGTTCCCACTCCCTTTTTACTAAGGAGGTATATTTAAAAATACTTTATTACGGGGGATTTGTCAAGACTTATTTTTTATATTATACTTTAATTTATGCTTACGATTCAAATAGTTGAATATATCGCTAAATTAGCCCGTTTGGGCCTGAATAAAAAAGAAAAAGAAAAATTCGGGGAACAGCTTTCCAAAATTTTGGATTTTGTCGAGCAATTGCAAAAAGTAGAAGTTAAAAATATAGAGCCAATCGCCCAAATTACAGGTTTGGAAAATAGAGAAAGAATTGATGAAGTGGAGCAATTTGCCGGTGAAAAAAAATTATTAGATTTAGCTCCTGATACGGATAACGGTTATTTTAAAATTAAAACCGTTTTTTGATTTATTTGTCTAAATTTTTAAAATTGTTTTAGTGGCTAAAAAATAGTAATAAATTCATGATGTTAAATAAATTGACAATTAAACAAGCCCATCAAGGCCTGATTGATAAAAAATTTTCCAGTTTAGAATTGACCGAAGATTGTTTATCGGAAATTAAAAAAAGAAATAAAAAAATTAATGCTTTTATCTCTATTGATTCGGATTTAGCTTTGGAAAAAGCAAAAGAAGCGGATAAAAAAATCGGGCAAGGAGTTGAAATTGGTGTCTTGGAAGGCATTCCTTTGGCGATTAAAGATAATATTTTAATAGAAGGAATAAAAACGACGGCTGGTTCCAAGATTTTGGAAAATTATATCGCTCCTTATGACGCGACCGTGATAAAAAAGTTGAAAAACGCCGGCGCTATTTTTTTAGGAAAAACAAATATGGACGAATTCGCCATGGGGTCAAGCACGGAAAACTCTTATTTCGGTCCGACAAAAAATCCCAGGGATTTGGAGCGCGTGCCCGGAGGCAGTTCAGGCGGCAGCGCGGCCGCGGTCGCGGCGAATTTTTGTTTGGGCGCTTTGGGGTCTGACACAGGCGGCAGTATCAGACAGCCGGCTTCTTTTTGCGGCATAGTCGGCTTTAAGCCCACTTACGGCTGTGTTTCAAGATATGGCTTGATGGCAATGGCGTCTTCTTTGGACCAAATCGGGCCTTTAACAAAAAATGTGGAAGACGCGGAAATTTTATTTCATGAAATTAAAGGGAGAGACGGCAAAGATTCAACAAGCATTGAATTAAATTCAAAACTTGAAATTAAAAACAAATTCAAAGTCCAAGGCATTAAAATCGGAATTCCTAAAGAATATTTTATAAAGGGAATGGATAAAGAAGTTGAAGAAACATTAAAAAAAGCGATTAAAAAATTTGAAAATTTGGGGGCGAAAATAGAAAAAGTCAGTTTGCCTCATACTGATTACGCTTTGGCTTGTTATTATATTATTATGCCTTCCGAGGTGAGTTCTAATTTAGCCCGTTATGACGGTATAAAATACGGCTATTCGGCGAAAGAAAAAATAAAAGATTTGCTTGATGTCTATTTGCGGTCAAGAGAAAAGGGCTTTGGCGATGAAGCGAGAAGAAGAATAATGCTGGGAACTTATTCTTTGTCTTCGGGATATTATGAAGCGTATTACTTGCAAGCGCAGAAAATTCGTGCTTTAATTAAAAAAGATTTTGTTCAGGTTTTTAATAAAGTTGATTGTTTAATCGCGCCCACTTCTCCCACTATTGCCTTTAAAATAGGAGAAAAAATTGACGACCCTTTAAAAATGTATCTTTCGGATATTTTTACGATTTCCGCCAATTTAGCCGGTTTGCCGGCAATATCTCTGCCGTGCGGCTTGGTTAATAATTTGCCGGCGGGATTGCAAATAATCGGAAATCAATTTGAAGATGAAAAAGTTTTGGCAATCGCCGATATTTATGAACGGTCTGAATAATTTAATAATTTTAATAAAATAAATTTTATGACAGAAAACAACCAGACAAAATTTTCCTCAAAATCAAATTTCTTTTTTGGTTTTTTCGCGGGCTTAGCCATTTTCAGTTTAATTGGTTTTCTAAGCCTGTCTTTTGCCTTTAAGAAAGCCAATAACCAATCAACAATTGGTAAAGAAAATCAAGAAACCAATCAAGATAATAGCCAGCAAGAAGTAAGTCAAGGACCTAAAATTATCAGCAGTATAGGCACATTTGGCGAGGTTGAAAGCGAAATTTGCAAAGACGGAGACAAACCAATAATCAGATTATTTTCTTCCACTACCTGTCCCCATTGCGTTTGGATAAAGAAAACTTTTGACAAAGTCGCCAAAGAATATGTTGGCACAGGCAAGATTAAAGCTTACCATTGGGAGCTTGACCAGCAAGACAATACCTTGACTGAAGAAAAAGAAACGCAAATTCCCGATTCAGAAATTAAAATTCTTACGGATTTTAATCCCGAAGGATATGTCCCGGTTTTTATTTTTGGCTGCAAATATTTCAGAATTGGCACTGGCTATGAAAGAGAAAATGATTTAGCCAAGGAAGAAGCGGAATTTAAAGAAATAATTGACGAACTTTTAAAATCATAATCAAGCATATTTGTTTATGCTGAATTTTTTTCATACCTATAATCCATCGCCGATAATCTTTCAAATCAGCAGAATAGCTTTTTATTGGTATGGCTTATTTATGATTTTGGGAATGCTATTCGGTTTATTTGTAATTTTAAAATTAGCCAAACTATATAAAATTGAAAAAGAGAGAGTTTTAGACCTCTCTTTTTTGTTGATTATTTTTGGCATTATCGGCGCCAGATTATTCGCCATTTTTTATTATTGGGATTATTTTTGTAAATATCCTTTGGACGCGTTTAAAATTTGGCAAGGCGGATTGAGTATTCATGGCGCCATCATCGCCGGCATAATAGTTTTATTTTTTCATTTTAAGCGCCACAAAGATTCTTTTTGGCTTTTGGCCGATCTGATTGTCCCAGGCTTAATTTTAGGTCAGGCGATAGGCAGATGGGGTAATTACTTTAATCAAGAATTATACGGAAAGCCAACCTCTTTATTTTTTGGAATACCCATTAGTTTGGCGAATAGAGTTTTTGGTTATGAAAGTTTTAATTATTTTCATCCCGCGTTTTTGTATGAATCAGCTTTAAATTTAATCATTTTCGCCGTTCTAATTTATTTACACAAAAGAAGGCTGAAAAATAATAAAAAAACAGGAGAAAATATTTATGGCGGCATTTTTTTGGCTTATTTGATTTTATATTCCGTTAATAGATTTTTCCTTGAATTTTTAAGAATTGATATCCAGCCGGCATTTTTGAGCCTGCGTTTCGCGCAGTGGATAAGTTTATTGATTGTCGCGATTAGTTCTGTTATAATTATTAATAGGTGCCCCATGCTTTTTGTCTCTAAAAAAGGTCACAAATCCTAAGCCATAATGGCTGGATAAAAAGATCGAATTAGTATTGCAAAAAGAATCTAAGAAAAGACTTAAAAAAACAAAAACCAGTCGTTAAAACGACTGGTTTTTTTGTTGCGCGTTTATCGTATACTAATTCGTATAATTAAATATTAATGGCGCAGCGGACGGGATTCGAACCCGCGATCTCCGCCGTGACAGGGCGGCGCTTTAAGCCAGCTAAGCTACCGCTGCTTTTAGGTTTTTAAATAATCTTGTTTGGCAAATTCAATAATTTTATTGAAAACAACAGGATTATTTTCAGCTAAGTCGGCTAATATTTTTCTGTCCAATTTAATTTTAGCTTTTTTTATTCCACCGATTAATTTGCTGTAACTTAATCCTTGTTCTCGGCCGGCGGCATTGATTTTAATCAGCCATAAGTTCCTTGATTCTCTTTTTTTATTTTTTCTATCGCGATAGGCGTAGACACCCGCCTTTAAAACAGCTATTCTTGCTAATTTAATTTTATTTTTTCTTCCGCTGCGATAGCCTTTAGCCGCTTTTAGGAGCTTATTTCTTTTTTTAAGATGAATTTTACCTCTTTTTACTCTTGGCATAATATTATATTAATTTGAGTCTATTTGATATAAGTTTTAACGGTTTTTTCAAAAGATTTTGATAATTTTTGGGGCTGGCGTTTTTTAAGAATAATTTTTCCCGCTTTTCTGGACCTAAAATGATCCTGTCCGCAAAAGCGATGGATGACTTTTTTATTTTTGGTTATCCTAAATCTTTTTTTGATTGTTTTTGAACTTTTCATAATTATTTTTTTCCAATTAAGGCGATTAGCTTGTTTCCCTGCTTGCTTATCGGCTGTTCAATATTTATTTCTCCCAATTCTTTGATAAAATTTTCAACGATTACTCTCGCTATGTCAAAGCGGCTTTTCTCTCTTCCTCTTAAAATCATTTCTATTTTTACCTTATTGCCTTGCCCCAAAAATTTTTTTGATTGATTTAATTTTAATTGTATATCTCCTTTTCCGATTTTAAAACTCAGTCTGATTCCTTTTATTTTTATTTTTTCCTGTTTTGTTTTTTGTTTCTGCTCTTTTTTCTTTATTTCGTATTTAAATTGTCCAAAATTTAAAAGTTTTGCTACCGGAGGCGCGGCTTTGGGCGAGATTTCCACTAAGTCAAATCCTTTTTCTTTCGCCATATTTAAAGCTTCGGAGATGGAGACAATGCCAAGATAGCTTCCTTTTTCGTCTATTAGGCGGACTTGAGGAACTCTAATTTGATTGTTAATTCGATAACGTTGTTGAATATTTTTTAAATTAAAAATAAGATGGCTTGCCGTCCGAAGCCCCAAGTGATAGCTTAGGGGCGAAGGATGGTGGAGATGATGGGAATTTAACCCATATCCAAAAAAGAGAGAGAAAAACTTCTACCAACGTAGTTTGATTTAAGTTTTCGGATTAGAAGTAGAAATCAAACAAAAATTCTTTCCAATCCAAACCTATTTTATTTCAGCAGCTTAAATTAGGTTTTTTAAGTTGCCTAATCCTATAAATATAATATCTAATTTCTTAATAGGAATAGGAAATTAAACAGCGACTTGCTTTACGCAGTCGCGTATGCATAAGCGTTGTTTTTGGCACTTATGTTTTTAGCGGCTTTACGAACCGCCCAACGATTGGCCATTTTTGCCTCTGTTTTTTGTCGATTTAGATCATCCCCGCGTAAATAACTTATAACTAATAACCTATAACTAACAATTTATACTTAAAATTGTTTCATTTTTTGTTTTATTTTTTTGTCTAAATCTCGTTTTTTAATGAACTCTTTTTTATTCCACTTTTTTCTGCCCTTGGCTAAGCCGATTTCAATCTTTATCAGTCCGTTTTTAGTATATACTTTTAAAGGCAGGGCTGTCAAGCCTTTCTGTTGCAGACTGCCGATTAAAGAAGCGATTTCCCGTTTATGAAGCAGGAGCTTTTTGTTTTTTAGCGGATTGTAATTTTTTTGAGCCGTAAAAGCCGGCGGGTAAGGCGCGATATGGCACTTAATGAGCCAAGCTTCGCGCCCAATAAGTTCAACATAACTGCCTTGAAGGTTTATTCCGCTCATTTTGGCGGATTTAACCTCTGGTCCGGAAAGAACCAGCCCGGCCTCATATTTTTTTAAGATTTCGTAATCAAAATAAGCTCGCTTGTTTTCAGCTAAAATAGGCATAATTTTTATAAATTTTTTGAATCGCGAAACATTTAAAATCAATCTGTCATCGCGAGGAGCTTCCGGATTGCTTCCTGCCTCACCCCAGCGCAGGCGTTTCGTTCGCAATGACAGGGTAAAAGATTGTCATTGCGAGGAGCCCAGCAGGGCGACGCGGCAATCCCGTTCGTTAAGCCGCGGGATTGCTTCGGCTGACGGTATTTAGTATTTCGGATTTATTCCCATTATACCATCTTGCTTTGATTTTTAAAATTAGTTATTATAAAGGTATAGCATGATTCGTTTTAATTCATAATAATTCGCGAATTTATGAAAATAGGAATTGATTGTCGGACAATTTTAAACCCTGAAAAAGGAGAAAGAGGCGGAGTGGGGCATTATACATATCAATTAGTCAGACATTTGCTTAAAATTGATAAAGAAAATCAATACGTTCTTTTTTTTGACCGAAAAATAAGAGAACATAAAATGGCCAAGTTCCTCCAGCCCAATTCGCGGGTTAAATTTTTTCCCTTTATTCAATACGCTAAATTCTTGCCTCTCAAATATAATAATTATTTAATCAGCGCTGTTTTAGAGAGCGAGAAATTGGATATATTTCATTCCCCGATTTTGTCGCTTCCTTCAAGTTATAAAGGCAATTGCGTGATTACCGCCCATGGCTTCGCCAGATACAGGGGTTTGAAATATTTTCCCAAAGAAGAATTTTCCAAAGCTAAAAAAATAAAGCCCTTGGCGATAAATCAAGCAAAGAAAATAATCGCTCCTTCTAAATTCGTCCAAAAAGAATTGCTTGAATTATTTGATTTTAAAAAATCCGATATCTCAGTGATTCATCATGGCTTGGATGAAAGATTTCTCGTAAGGGGATCTGAAGCGGAAAGAAAAAAAATATTGGATAAGTATAAAATTAGTAAAAAATATATATTTTTTCTGGGCACTTTAGAGGCTCGCAAAAATATCGCTGGTTTGATTGAAACTTTTGAATTTTTAAGAGAAGAGTTGAAATTGGACTGGCAATTGGTTTTGGCCGGCCACCGAGGATTTGGGTTTAAAAATATTGATAACAGGATTAAAAAAAGCAAGCATAAAAAGAATATTATTTTAACCGGTTATGTTTCCGGCGATGATTTAGACGCTTTATTCGGTGAGGCAGAGGTTTACATTTTCCCTTCTTTTTATGAAGGTTTTGGTTTGAGCGTTATTGAAGCGATGGCAAAGGGAGCGCCAATAATTACTTCCAATACCACCGCTTTTCCGGAGATTGCCCATAATGCCGCTTTATTAGTCAGTCCCGATAATTCCAAGGAAATGAAAGAAGCGTTAAAAAGAATTTTATTTGATGAAGATTTAAAACAAAATTTAAAAAATAAAGGGATAAAGAGGGCTAAGGAATTTTCTTGGGATAAATGCGCTAAGCAGACTTTACAAGTTTATAAAGAATCTTTATAATAATTTTAAGCAGCATTCGCGCTCAGTAAAAATTTTATTAATTTAATTTATAATTTATTTACGCGAAATTAAAATCTCGCGTAAAACAAAGGAGATAATTATGCCGATTAGAAAATCTTCCGTGGATGAAAGAGAAAAAATATTAAATCTCGTTCATCGGGCGGAAAAAGAAGAAGCGAGTGTTCCCTTTATGCCCGCGGCTAAAAAAAGGTCGAATGGTTTTTTAAAAACATTGGCAATTGTCGCGATGTTGATATTGGTTGTTTTTATTATTATTTATGGCGTTTCAAAATATACCAAAACAGACTTTTTAAAATTAGGAAACTTAGGAAAGCAGACAGGCGAAACATGGCAAGCTGTTTTTTTAAGCAACGGGCAAGTCTATTTTGGGCACATAACCAAACGAACCAAAGAAGAAATAACTTTGAAGGATATTTATTATTTGCAGGTTAACAAGCAAATTCAACCCAGTGAAGAAAACCAAGATATCCAGCCAGAGTTGAGTTTAGTGAAATTGGGAAATGAATTGCACGGCCCGGTGGATGAAATGAAAATTAATCGTTTCCATATTTTATTTACCGAAGGATTAAAAGATGATTCGCGAGTGGTCGGCGCTATTAAAGATTATAACACGAAAAAATAAAAGCCTGCTTTTTCAGTAAAAATTATCCCATCATTTAATAAAAAAATGATGGGATTTTGTTTTGAAAATTTATTCACGTAAAAAATAAATCACCATTATTTTTTGAAATTAATTTTTTGCTGTGGATAACTCAATTTATTTTTTTAAAGCAATATTCCCGTATCGCTCAGCCGATACGGTTTTTTCGCTTAAAATAAGGGTTTTTTACTCTTTTATTTTTTTTTAGATGATTTTTTCATTTCTCGTTTTTTTATTCTTTTTCCATATGGTAAAAGAACATTTTTTGTTTTATAATAAAGATAAGGAAAATAATAGAATAAAAGATTAAAAAATAACAATATCGCTTATCCGATATGGAAGAAAATAAAAGAAAAAACAATTCAAAAAATTTTTATTTTAAAACCTTGAAAGAAGAGGAAATTTTAACATTGAGAGATTTCCAAGGTGATAGAAATAAGCGTATTTTATTGTCCGAAATTTACCGATACACCCCTTACTCCCAAGAGTACCTTTCTTTGAGGGCGAGGCAGGGAAAATTGAAAGCGGTTAAACTGGGAAGGGATTGGATGACCACGGTTAATTGGATGAGGGATTATTTGGACGGAGTTGATAATAATAAAAATATTGATAGCAAAACGCGGAGCGATAAAAAAATAGTTTTTCCATCTTTCAATAAAGTTTTTTTAGGGTATGGCGTTTTGGCGTTAATCGTTTTTTGCCTCGTCTCTTACTCGGCGTTTTATTGGCGAAATTGGGCGCCGCAAGTAAAAAATAATTTTTTATCTTTGAGTTCGGCGGCGGAAAGAAATTTTACGGACATATCAAAAATTTTTAAATCCGATTATCGCGATAAAACTGAAAAAATAGGAATGATGATTGTTGGCTCTTTAAAGCCAATGAAAAAATTTCCAAAAGTTTTATCAGAGGAAAGCGATTTGGCGAAAAATAAAATAATAACATTTAAAAAAAATATATTTTCTTTTTCCCAAAAATTAACAAAAGGAATTAAAGAAGAAATTAAAAAATCAATCGTAAAAGTAAAAGAAGAAAATTTAAAAGCTCGCTGCGCGGTTTTGCGAGCCGTAAATTTTAACTATAGAAAAATAAAGCAAATTATGGTTTCCAGCCAAAGAACCATTCGGCAAGTTGGCAATTTTGCGGACAATAGCCGATTAGCGGTTAGGGACAATTTTTTTAAAGCCGCGGCAAGATTATTTTTTTCTTTGGACAAGAGTTCAGAAATTTTAATTCTTGCCGGTAAAAATGCAAATCAATTTTTGGGAAATGGGACGGCAAATTTAATCTTCGCGGGCGAAAGAGGAACAAAAAATTTATTTTCCGCGTTAGATAATGGAGCAGAGGTTTTAATTTTTACTGTTGAAAAAGGAAAACAAAGTTTAGATAAAGGATTGGCAATTTTAGTTTCAATTAGCAGAAGCGGAACAAAAAGTTTGTTTTTCGCTTTAGACAGGGGGTCGGAAAGTTTAATTTCTTTTGGCGGGAATATTCGTTGTTCCGTGAATGATAAAGGATATATGATTCAAGGTTCGGTAAAAAAAGGATGGTCAATTTCTAATAGTTTTCTGAGTAGAGCATGGAATAAATTCAGCGATAAGTTAAGCGATGGCTATTTAACCCTTTTGAATTATTTAATTCCGGAAAGAACTTTATACGGCTATCCTTCGCTGATTGCGAAATCGGAAAATGGCGGCGCGGCTGAAAACGGTATGGTTATTTTTCCTTTAATGGGGCAGGAGGGCATTTCGCGGAATAAATATCTTTTAGCCAAGATAGAAAAAGCTTTCAGCGACGAGGTGATATTAAAACCGTCAGAACAAAAAGGAGTGGGAATTGTGGAGCCGACCGAGCCGGCTGTTCCAGGCGAAAAATATCTTTATATGATGGTGCCGATTAATGAAAAATAAAATAGTGTCATCGCGAGGCGTCAGCCGAAGCAATCCCGCGGCTTAACGAACGGGATTGCCGCGTCGCCCTGCTGGGCTCCTCGCAATGACAATCTTTTACCCTGTCATTGCGGCAAGAAGCAATCCCGAAGATAAATAATTTATAAAAATAATGAGACAGAAAATATTAGTAATAGTATTAATAATTTACCTGCTCTTTCCAATTCATTTAATTTTGGCCGAAATGACCAGCAGTAATTATAAAATAGAAGTTGATTCCCTGAATTTCAGCGGCGCCGAGCTTGACGCGGGCGATATTTATAAAATGAGTTCTACTTTGGGAGAAGTGGCAGTAGGTTATGGAAGTTCTGGTTACGCGATTTTTTCCGGCTACAGATATATGGTCAATGTATATTCTAATCCGGTTGAAGAAGCGGGAGCCGTTCCATCGGTTCCCGGGTCGGGACCGTTATCTCCGGAAACCATCCCCCCGCTTATTTCAGAAATTAAATATTCCAGCCCTGATAGCGAAACTATTATTATTGAATGGGAAACTAACGAGCCGACTACCTCGGAATTGGATTTCGGCCTGACACCGGAATATGAATTGGGGAGATTGAAATCAAGGCCGGAAGATTTAACAAAAAAGCATAAAATTATTATTAAAGATTTAAAACCGGACACAAAATATTATTTCCGGCCGCGGGCGAAAGATTTGCAGGGCAACGAAACTCTAAGTAAAGGATTTATTTACGATACGCCGGATAATATCGCGCCAGCCAATGTAAGCTCTTTAAAAGCAAGATCAAATGATAAACAAATAACTTTGCGATGGATTAATCCTTTTGATGAAGATTTCGCGGGCGTAAAAATCCAGAGAAGTTTGGAATATTTTCCCTTGTCCGTTGACGAAGGCGAAACGGTTTATCAGGGCGAGGCAATGAGTTTTATAGATAAATATTTGGAGAACAACAGAAAATATTATTACACGATTTTTAGCTATGACGGCAATAATAATTTTTCATCAGGCGCGATTATCAGCGCCGCGCCGCAAAGCCGGTATGTCCCGCCTGTCGCTCCGCCTGAAATTCCGCCAGGAGTCATTCCTTCTGAAGTGGTCCCATTTTTACCGCCAGAATTTGCTCCGCCTATTCCGGAAGAAAATATAGAAATTTTGGATTTTAGCGATATTATATCTTTTGAAATGGCAAAAGGGACATTAAAGATTGAGCCGGATGAAAAAAATAAAATAAAAATTTTGCCTAATGTCGCCTTAAATCTTTTCATCGCCAAAGAAAAATTATCGCCTTTTTTGAAAAGCATTATTGCGACTGTCGGGGAATCTTCTTATTTATTAAAAATTAATCAAGAAAAAAGCGTTTATGAAGTTTCCTTTATTACGCCCGGAAATGTCGGCAAATACGCTTTAAACGCTTTGGTTTTAATTTATAAAGACGGAAAAATTCAAGTGGCAAAAGGCGAGTTGGAAGTGGAAGAACCGGGTTATGTCTGCCGGCAATCAACGGCCAAAAGACTTCCCGGCGCCGAAGTAACGCTTTATCATTTTAATCAAGAAAAAAACGTTTGGGAAAAATGGCCAGCCAGCCAATATTTTCAAGTTAATCCGGAAATCACTGACAATAAAGGAGAATATATTTTTATGGTTAACCCCGGTGAATATTATTTAACAGTTTCAAAAGAAGGATATGATTTTAAAAAAACAGAAATTTTTGAAGCGAAAAATATAATCAATCAAAAAGTCGGTTTAGAGCCAATTCCGTTTTTTTCCAAAATTAAATCATATTTTGACTGGCAGCCCATTATTGATTTTTTCGGCAACAGCGCAAGAGTCCTAATCGCGATAATAGTTTTTATAATAATTTTTTTGCTATTTAAATTAATCCCGTCGTGGAAATCATAAAAAAGTTCATTTCCCTGTCATTGCGAGCGAGGTCGCCAGTAGGCGGCCGACGAAGCAATCCCGTTGTCTATCGCGTCCCCGCTTGTCATTGCGAGGAGCGGAACGCAGTGGAGCGACGAAGCAATCCCGTGTCTCCCGGTAAAGCGAAGAATCTTGAAGTAATAAGTAATAAATAAAATAAATTCAATTTTAAATAATGAACCGAAGAATTAAAACAATTCTAATCCCCGTCATCATCCTATTCAGTATCATAGGTCTTATTAGATTTGCCCAAGCCGCCATTACCAAGCAGATTAATTATCAAGGCAGACTTGTTGATTCGCTTAATAATACAGTCAGTAATGGAAGCTATAATATAAAATTCAGCATTTATAACGCCTCTTCAGGCGGCCAGTGTTTATGGACGGCCAGAGGAACCTGCGCATCCCCTACTGCCCGCGCGATCGTTGTCAGTTCCAGTATGTTTTCCATAATGC
The DNA here is from genome assembly GCA_007378955.1 of Parcubacteria group bacterium Athens0714_12. GTDB lineage: Bacteria > Patescibacteriota > Patescibacteriia > UBA2591 > VMGY01 > VMGY01. The sequence goes on from VMGY01000007.1 coordinate 73,038, forward strand.
TGGGCGATACCACGGCTGGCGACAATGCTTTAAGTTTGGATTTCGCCTCTACCACCGCTGATTATTATTTAGGCGTCACCGTCGGCTCTGATTCGGAAATGACCCCGCGAAGATTAATCGGTTCGGTGCCCATGGCTTTTAACGCCAATAATTTAATCGGCGACGGAACTATTGACCTAACTTCTTCTTCCACTTCTCCCATCGCCCAAATTACCGCCTCTTCCACTGACTCTCTTTTCAAATTAAATCAAAAAGGCGCTGGTTCTGTCATTAAAGTAGTTTCCAGTCCGGTCGCTTCTTCTACTATCGCTTCAATCCAACTATCTGACAATCCTTTAAGCGCCGGCTCTTCTTCAGGAACATTTATTGGCGCCAACCCATCTTCTTTTTCCGGCAATTTTGTAGATTTTCAAGTTAATGGCAGTCGAAAATTTATAATAGATTCTTCAGGCAACGCCACTACCACCGGCACGCAAATCATTTCCACTGCTTTGGGCATTGCCACCACCACCTTGCCTTATGTTTTTAATGTAACAGGCAAAGGATATATCTCCAGTGATATGATTATTGGCGGCGACCTAACAGTCCAAGGAGGAACAACTTATTCTGGTTCTGGTTCTTTTCCCATTGCCACCACCACTGATTATCTTTATTCCGCCAATTATATCAAAGTCGCCACCACAACTAATCCTTACGCTCTAAATGTTTCCGGCACCGGTTATTTTACGCAGGATTTAATAACAAGCGGCAACGCGACCACGACCGGCTCTCAAATCGCCGCTTCTCTCTGGGCCGGCTCTGGCGTTCAACCAAATTCAACCACTACCTTGAGAATCACCGGTCAATGCGTTACTGGCGATACATTACTGCCAATTCTGGCAGACAATTATCAATTATCAATGACCAATTATCAATCAAATTCCAATGATTCAATTACCAAAGAGGAACGAGACATTGAAAATTGTGAAATTGAAAATT